>CAYGBN010000026.1:0-9607 GCA_964348155.1 uncultured Methanomassiliicoccales archaeon | reverse complement strand
CGCGCGACGGATGTCGAACTGGCGGGTGAGGATGTCCGACGGCATCTGGGCCAGCTGGTAGCGCGTCGCCTCGTCGATGGCCCAGCGGGACACCGTCGAGAGCTTCATGCAGGAAGGCGGACCCGGCATCCTAATGCTGGACGGCCTGGAGTACCTGATCAGCAACAATGGCTTCGAGCCGGTCCTCAAGTTCCTCCGCCACGTGGTGGACGAGGTCTCCGAGAGCGAGTTCGCCTTCCTCCAGGCCACGTCCCCCTCCACGTTGCAGGAGCGAGAGCTCCGGATCCTGGAACGAGAGATGGAGGTTGTGCGGCTGTGACCCACGGGAGGACGCGGGGCTCCCGAGGCGCGCCACGGAGGAACGACGGATGGGGACGGTTCCCACCTACGTGAAGGGGCTGGACGAGGCCCTAGATGGCGGCATCCCCGAAGGGAGCGTCGTCCTGGTCTGCGGGAATCCGGGGACGATGAAGACCTCCCTCGCCTTCTACGTCCTCTACCACAACTCCCGCCACGGCCGCAAGGGGCTCTACGTAACCATGGAGGAGGCGGGGGACGACCTCCGCGTCGCCATGGAGAACATGGGAATGGACGACTTCCACGAGTCGGAACTCTATGTGCTGGACATGGGGCGGCTCCGGCTGGAGCTCGCGGAGGCGGAGACGGACAACGAGTGGCTGAAGATTTTCGAGGGCATTCTCCAGGAGGCCCTGCGGGCGACGCCCTACTCCCTCATCGTCCTGGACTCTCTGGAGTCCCTCTACGCCTCCAGCACTCCCGAGAGCGTGCGGCAGCACCTCTTCCACCTCTTCGCCTTCTTCAAGGACGCGGGACTGACGACCCTCCTCATCACCGAGGTGCCGAAGGGATCGTCCCGGTTGGCTCCGCACGGTGTGGACTTCCTGGCCGACGGCCTCTTCCTGCTGCGCCACGCGGATGTGGACGACTTCGACGTGGAGCTCCGCTTGCGCTGCGTGAAGATGCGGAAGGTGCGACACCACCGAGGCGACTTCACCCTCGACCTCCAAGACGGCCGCTTCGACGCCCGTCGCCCCGTGGCCGTTTAGCCCAGGCTCCGGACCTGTTGCTTGAATATCTGCAGGTAGCGGAGGGCGTCCGCGTACCCCTTCTCCTTGGCGCTGGCGCTCGCCTGCTTGAGGATGGCGATGAGCTGGCTGACGTCCTGTCCCCGCACCTTCAGCTCCATGACAACCTGCCGTGCCCGCCGCATCTCTTCGGCAATCCCACGCTGGAGTCCATCCCGCGCCCGCTTCTCGGCGTTCGACGCCAACTGGGTCGTCATCTCCCAGTCCCCTCTCCGGAGGGCGTCTCGCCCCTCGGACAGGAGGGATCGACACTCGCTCACGTCCGCCCCAAGCTCCGCCACCTCCTCGACGAACTGCTCCGCGTTCTGCAGGGCGTAGTGGGCCTCGCTCTGCCCGCTTGCCCCGGCGGAGAGGTCCTCCTTCGCCATCTGAAGTTTCTCGAAGCCGTTGCTCAGGCGTCCGCCCTGCACCTCCTGGATGCCGTCTCGGATCAGAGCCTCCGCCACCGGGAACCCCTCTCCCTTGGTGCGCCGCGCGCGCAGGTCCTCCTGCATCGCCTCCAAGCGCTGCGCGACCTGGAGGGCAAGGGACTGTTCGAGGGTCATGCGGGCATCCCACGCCAGCTTCACGGCCGCTTGGAGGTCCCGGGCTCGTGCCTTCTTCGTGGCGGCGGCGATGGCCCGCTGGGTGTTGTCCGTCGGAAGGTGCAGTCGGTTGGCCATGGTGACAAGAGACTTGATGGTCCCCACCTGCTCCTGGAGGGATGCCTGGAGATTTCGGACGTCCCCCACGACGAAGGGACTCTCCTCCCGCCGGTGCGCGTAGTGGTCCATGACCGCCTGCACCACGGCCCCCGTCTGCCCAGAGGGGGGAGCGGGCTCCGCGGGAACCGAGGGCGCGAACCCCTCCGTGGGAAGGTGCTCGTCTCCTGGGTAGGCCTGGGGGCTCGCCAGGGGGGAGGGTCGGGTGGGCGCGCTCCCCTCGTCCTCGAAGCGCACGCCGCACTCGGGACACGTGGCGGAGTCCAGGGGCACGACGGTCTCACACACGGGGCACGTGAAGCTCCCGCCCTCCGCGAAGAGGGCCCCGCACGAGGGGCAGCGGGTGGCACTCTCGTCCACCCGGGCCCCACAACCCGGACACTCGAAGGTCACCTCCTGCTTCTCCTCCATCTCCTCCTTTTCTTCCTTCCCGAGGATGTCCTCCTCCAGGAAGTCCAGCTCAAGCTTTGGATGGGTGGGGGGCTCGTCGGGGAGGTCGAGGTCCAGGTCGTCAAGGCTCGACTCCTCGGGCGGCTTGGCAGGTGGTTTGCCCGTGGGCTCGTCCAGGACGGAGGCCAGGATGTCGTCCAGGGACCCGGCCCGCGGCCCCCCTGAAGCGCTCCCCACACCATCCTCGAGATCCACCTTGGGGATGTCCGACCCGCACCGTGGACACACGTCCGAACCGGGAGACAGGTCGCCCTGGCAGACGGGGCATTTCGCCGCTTGACCACCTGCCAAGGAAGTCACCTCGAGGGCGTAACTGCGACCTTGGCGTTGGCCGCTTAAAAACTTGTCCACAACATTCCGACGGGTGATAAGGTCCTTTCCTTTTCGATAATAAGGACGATACGGTTATATCGCCACCCCGCCACCCGAAACTCAGGCGGCGATGGCTCGATGTTGCGCAACTCCATTCCCGGCCTGGACCGGATCCTCCGCTCGGACATCGAGCCGCCAAGGGTGATCCTCGTCACGGGCCCCCCCGGGGCCATGAAGTCTTCCTTCTGCTACTCCGCCATGTCCAACTACCTGAAGAAGACGAAGGAGTTCGGCCTCTACACGACCCTGGAGGAAACCGTGCACTCCCATCTGAAGAACATGGAGACCCTGGGGCTGGAGGTCTCCCTCAACATGCAGATCTCCGACTTCACGGACCTGCGGGAGATCGATCAGGTCCTGGAGGACGACCAGACCGACTACATCTCGTTCCTGGAGAAGATGATCGCCCACTACAAGAAGATCCATGGCAAGCGCTTCACCCTCTTCGCCCTGGACTCCCTGGGGGCGCTGTACAGCCTGATGCCCGACCGGGAGGAGATGCGGAAGCGCATGTTCTACTTCTTCAAGATGCTCCGGGATCAGAACCTCGTCTCCCTGGTGGTGATGGAGCGCTCCCAGGGCGGGGAGAGCCAGCTGCTGGGCAACGAGGGCTTCCTGGTGGACGGCATCGTCATGCTGGGGCTGGACCGGAGCAAGCGGAAGATCGTGCGGTTTGTGCAGGTGGAGAAGATGCGGGCTTGCGAGCACTCCATGGAGAAGCACCTCCTGGAGGTGGGGAACGGCGGCTTGGTCATCCTGGGCCCCATCTTCGAGTCCGCCGCCTAGTCTGCGAGGAAATTCTCAACCCTGAGATTGATGGGAAAACCTACATAAGGCGGGGGACGGGAGGGGGGGTTCGGTGAACTCTTGGCCGAGGAGCAAGGAGAGGTCTGGGACCTAATCCAGAGCAAGGTTGGGGAGCTCAAGACCAAGGAGTCCGACCTCTCCGAGCGGGAGAAGGCCCTGCAGGAGGAGAAGGACTCCATCAAGGCCAGCATGGAAGAATTGATGAAGGAGCAGGAGGCGCTGGCCAAGGAGAAGGCCAACTTTGAGACGCTCCAGAAGGGCATCGAGGTCCGGGAGAAGGAGATCGCCTCCAAGGAGGAGGAGGTGGCCAAGGTCAAGGCGGAGATGGATGCCAAGGAGGCCCAGGTGAACGACCGGCACGAGAAGCTCCTCGCCCGGGAGGAAGAGCTCGTGGCCCGCGGCGACGCGATGAAGGAGGACGCCCAGGAGCTGGACGCCCTCAAGGAGAAGGCCCTGGCCAAGGAGAAGGAGTTCACCCAACTGTATGAGGATCTCAAGAAGTCCCTGGACGAGTTCGTCAGCAAGACCCAGACGCTGGCGGCCCTCGAGGAGGAGCTGGCCTCCGAGCGGAAGGCCCTCGCCTCGGAGCGCGAGCGCCTCTCCCAAGAGGCCCATCGCCTCCTGGAGCAGGAGAAGACCCTTCTGACGAAGGGCGAGCTGCCGGACCAGCAAGTGGCGGCCGCAGCTCCCGCCGCGGCGGAGGCCCCTGCCAAGGAGGAACCCCCGGAGAAGGAGGCCCCAGAGGAGCCGGAGGCGGAGGCCGAGGCCGTGCCGGAAGAGGCCGAGGAGGCCCCCGAAGAGCCGGAGGAGAAGGGCGAGGAGAAGACCGAGGAGGAGGCTCCCGAGGAAGAGGCCAAGGAGGCCGAGCCCGAGGAGGAAGCCCCGGCTAAGGAGCCCGGCGAGGGCGAGATCGTGTGTCCCGGCTGTCAGACCCTGATCTCCGCCGACGCCGTCATGTGCTACGCGTGCGGCTACCAGCTAAAGGAGGGCGGGGAAGAGGAGGAGGCCGAGGTGGCCTGTCCCGCCTGCGGCACCATGATCAGCCAGGACGCCGTCATGTGCTACGCGTGTGGGCAGCCCATGGGGGAACAGAAGGAGGAGAAGAAGGGGCTCAAGAAGATCCTGAAGCGCAAGTAAGCCCCACTAATTATCCCCCGTGAGAATCGGCAAAGAACGCATAAATAGCCTACTCCGGGAAGGTGCGCCCAGCATGCTTCCATGGGGGACGGTGTCACTTCTGAACAAGGGATCTGGCGGTCGGGGGCACCCCGCGTGAGAACGCCCGAGGTTCGGTCGCGGACTCGGGCCCTCCCCGTGATCCTGGGAGCGACCCTGTTCCTGCTTGCCTTTGGGGGGGTGTTGCTGGTCCATCCCGCCGCGGCAACGATCGTCGTGGTCAGCGGTGACTGGACGGTCGTGGCGGGGACGTCGGAGGTGTACGACGGCATCACGTTCAAGGTCGACGGGGACGTTACGGTGGAGACCGGGGCCCTTCTGGAGATCCGGAACGGGGGTCTGGTCTTCCTCAACGATGTCACGGACGATCACAACCTCGACATCCAGGATGGCGGGTCTGGGCACGGGACCTTGCGTCTGGACAACAGCATCCTCACCACCGAGCCTGTCCAGATCAACGTCAGCCTCAACCTCGACGTGACGGTGGCCGGCACCCTGGAGCTCTTGGGAGGGAGCATCCAGAAGCATCCCGGCACGCTGACCGCCTCGGGCGACGCGTCCATCGAGGTTCGCGACTCCACCATCACCGGTTTCACGAACGGAGAGATCAGTGCCGTCACCAACGCCACGGACTTCTACAACGACGCGCCTCGGATGACCTTCGGCGACACCTCCACGGTCGTCATCGCGCACTCCACCCTGGAGCGGCTCTACGAGAACGCGTCCGCACCCCGCCCCGATCCCGACTACGACATCGTCGTCGAGAGCAGCGCGACCCTGACGATCATCGACTCGTACGTGGGCGTGGACTTCACCCCTTGGAACACCACGCGGAACACGATCGTGGCGAACGATTCGTCCAGCGTATACATCTACAACGTGACCATCGATGAAATCCAGTCCTTCGCGATCCCCGTCTCCTCGTGGGAATCCGCCCTCCTCACCTCCGGGCCGAGCGCCGAGATCTACATCCACCGCTGGCTCGACGTCCGGGTCACGGACCGCTTCGGGAACGGCGTTCCGGGAGCGTATGTGGAGTCCAGGACCATGCCCGTTGGACTCCTCGCCGTCTACCCGCGAAACGCCGGGGCAAACACTCCCAGCGCGGAACTCTTGGACTACGTGGGGGTCACCGCCGGAACCTTCAACGTCACGGGTCCCAGCGGAGGCATCCAGATCCCCCTCTTGACGGAGTGGATCAACAGCACCACGCTCCCCAACTCCGAGTTCGACGGCAGCTATCGCATCCGCGCGAGCTTCGGGAGCAACGTCTCCATCGAGTACGTGGTCTTCGACGGGTACCCCGTCCTGATGGAGGCCAACAACTCGCGAAGCCTGACCGTGAGCCTCGACGGCCTCGTTCACCCCGCCCAGGACACCACCTACGTGTGGGACTCCACAGTGGTCATCGACTACGACGTGGTGCTGGACGGGAACCTCCGTGTCACGGGCGACGTCACCGTGGCGGGGGCCAACCTGTCCATCCTGCAGGGGGACGCGGTGGCCGGTCGGCACTACCTCATCGTCGAGGGGAGCGGCAGCCTGACGCTGCAGGGCGCCGCCCTCGCGAGCAACCTGCCCCTGGTCGTCTACTTGCGGGACAGCGCCTCCCTCCAAGCGATCGACTCCACGATTCTCCTCAGCACCTTCGAGGGTCGCGGCCTCCTCTACACCGAGGACGCCGCCACCGTCGAGTTCGAGGACCTCTTCGTGTGGAGCGACATCGCCATCCAGGGGGCCAGCGCCTCCTTCGAGGGGGTGACCTTCGCCCGCGGGGACCTCACCTTCAACGCCACGGGCACCACCACGCTCTGGGACCCCGTGTTCACCCTTCCGCCCCCCGACGTGAACCCGTATCCTGAGGGCGTGACGCTAGCCCTCCTGAGCGACGACGGGGACGTCGACACGGTGGACTTCGACCTGCGCAACGTGACGCTCAACGATACCCTGAGCGGCAGCGTGACCTTCGCCGGGATGCAGCACGGCCAGCTGACGAACGTCACTCTGGACGTGCCCGGAGACTGGTGGGAGGGGCGCATCGCCGACCAGGCCAAGGTGGGCCTCTACTACTGGTTCTCCGTGGAGGCGGTGGACGCCGCGGGCACCGCGATCCAGGATGCCAACATCACCCTGCAGCAGTTCAACCCCGACACCCTCCTCTTCGAGACCATCGCCGCCCCGGGTCCGGAGGACCTCTACGGCGGGACCTGGACGGCCGGCCACGCGGAGTCCCCTGAGGGCTCCATCCTGTACCGCGCGCTCTCCCAGGAGCGCCGGGAGGCCCAGGGATGGTCCAACGCCACGTACCGGGCCAACGGCTCCAAGGTCGTGGACGCAACGACCTTCTACGCGGACGCCAACGTGACCGTCGTGGTCTTCTTCGACGTGGAGGCGAGCCTGATCTTCACGGACCTCACCCCGGAGGTGTCCGTCTCAGACGTCTCCTTCGCGGGCGCCAACGGCGGCTCCGCCACCCAACCGGAGGATCTCTCTGTCGCCCTCCAGGCGCAGGTGCAGAACGACGCCAAGGTGGCCGCCACGGACGTCACGATTCACTACTACGAAGTGGACGTGGACACCGACGACGACGGCGCCATGGACGCGGAGGCCGAAGCCTACGCCCCCTTCCTGCTGGGGACGGTCGTGGCCACCGTCCCGGCGCAGGACACCTACGAGGCGGTCCTCCCATGGACCCCCACGGCCGGGACCTACGCGCTCTCCGTCGTGGTGGACCCCTTCGGCACCACCGCGGAGCGGAACGAGAGCAACAACGTGGCCGAGGCCGGCCTGGAGGTCGTCACGTGGCCCGACCTCAGCGTCTCCCCCTCGGACATCTCCCTCTCCCGAACGCCCGTGAACGAGAGCGTGGTGACTGTGCAGGTGCAGGTGCACAACCTACGCAGCAGGGCCGCCACGGGCGCCCTGGTGGAGCTCTACGACAACGGGAACAACGTGAGCTTCACGACGGCGGCGGTTCCCGGCGACGGCACCGCCTCGGTCCTCCTTCCCTGGACCTCCACCCCCGCGGGCACCCACACCCTGATGGTCCGGGTCGTCACCCTGAACGACACCGCCGGCAACACGGACTTCAACTCCGGCAACAACCAAGCGTCGATGGCCACGGATGTCCGCACGAAGCCGGACCTGGAGGTCCGGGCGTCGGACTACAACACGACCATCGTGGTTGAGGGAGAGGCATCCACGGTCTCCGTGGTGGTCTACAACGTGGGCGACAGCGACGCCAACGACGTCGAGGTGGCCCTCTACCTGGATGCCGTGGAGGCCGAGAACCTCCTGGACCTGCGCCAGGACCTCTCCGTGCCCGCCGGCGAGAACCTGACCTTGGAGATGACGGTGGCCGGCCAGGCGGCCGGGAACTACACGCTCTTCGTGGTGGCCGACCCCTCTGAGACGCTCCCCGAGGTCGACGAGGACAACAACCAGGCCTCCTTCACCCTGGAGGTCGTCCCGCCGGAGGGCCAGGTGTACATCAGCACCCCGGAGACGGGGGCCGCCTTCAACCTGGGCGACACAATCTTCGTGGCCGGAAGCGTCACGACGCCCACGGGCAAGCCCATCCCGGGCATGCCCCTCACGGTGGTCCTGCGGGACGCGGAGGACAACTTCCACGACCCGCGGAGCATCCAGACGGACGCCAGCGGGGAGTTTGCCGTGGGCATCTCCGTGCCGGAGGACGGACCCAGCGGCGAGTGGACCCTCTCCGTCGCCTCCGGGGTGGAGAGCATCCAGGGCTCCAGCCTGCGGATCGGGGTGGACCAGGAGGTGCCCTGGTACAAGATGGTCATCCCCCTGGTGAACCTGCCCCTGTGGATGGTCCTGGCGGGCTTGGCCAGCGTCCTGCTCCTGATCTTCGCCGTTGCGGGCTACATGAAGACCGTCGGGCTGGGCCGCCTGGTGGAGTGCGGCGAGTGCGGCGCCTTCATCTCCGAGGGGGCCGCCAGCTGTCCCAAGTGCGGGACGGAGTTCGAGAGGGAGATGGCGAAGTGCAGCAGCTGCCACGCCTGGATTCCCCTGGACGTGAAGCAGTGCCCGGAGTGCGGTGTCACCTTCACCTCCGGCAAGGTCAAGGGCAAGGATCGCCAGGAGACCATGCGGAGGCAGTACGAGAAGGTGGTCAGCAAGTACCGCGCCGAGGCGGCCCGGTCCCTGGGCCGCACGCCCTCCGAGAAGGAGTTCCAGGAGTGGTGGCGCCGGCAGCCCACCTACGTGACCTTCGACCAGTGGCGGAAGGAGGAGGAGGAGATGCGCAAGATGGGCTCCAAGGCCTGTTCCCAGTGCGGCGCCCTGAACTCCGTCACCGCCAAGGTGTGCCACAGCTGCGGAAAGCTCCTGGGCGGCAAGGGCGGCGGCGGGTCCGTCGGCCGACCTCCCGCAACCCCGCCGGGGGGCGCCCCGCAGGCGAAGCCCTCCGAGGGGCGCAAACCCGTCCTGAAGAAGGTCCTGAAGAAGCCCTTCAAGAAGCGGAAGCAGGCGCAGTGAGCAGCTTCTGAAGGGGACACCCCGTGGGGGGAAGAGCAACTACCCCTTGCTGAGCTCCGCCTCGACGATCCGCATCATCTCCTCAGGATCCTTGTAGTACGCCGAGGCGATGCGGGCCACCTCCCGGTAGGTGTCCACGCCCGTGCGCTCCATGTACTCGAAGAGATCGATGCGCCGTTTGACCTCTTGCTCCATGCGCTTGGGCGTCCAGTTCCGGGCCGTCTGGATCTTCTCGTAGACGTAGCTGTGCCCGCTGAAGTGGAAGGTGTCGTCCGCCGGGTTCCATGTGTAGGCGGAGTTCGTGATGAGCTCGTTGGAGTCCGGGTCCACGCCGATGACCTCCGTCAGGGACTTCACCCGGCGCGTCATCTCCGTCCCGACCTTCACCTGCGACTGCAGCAGGACGATGTCCAGGGCGGCCACCAGGGCCCGGGGCAGGTTGATGGGATCGTTCTCCAGCCTGTGAACCATGGACTGCACGTCGTCGGCGTGGAA
>CAYGBN010000025.1:20991-26355 GCA_964348155.1 uncultured Methanomassiliicoccales archaeon | reverse complement strand
GCAGCCATGCGAGTAAAGGTGTCAGAGCCCTTTTCCAGTAAAGTGGTCAGAGCCCTTTTCGGGCGGGGAGTGGGGGTGAATTCCTTCGTGTGATGGTTTCGTGGCAGGGCACACTGCAGCCATGCCACGTATGTCGCCTGGCTCGACACCTTGTTCGAGTCCGCTATTCGTTATGACGTATCTGTGCACGCCTGGGTGTGCATGACCAATCACGTACACCTGCTGGTCACGCCGTGGGCGCTGCTGAGCGCCAAGACCTGTCCGTAGAGCGTGACGACCTCGCTGTGCAGCCCCGTCCGCTCCTTGGCCTTGTGAATCCGCTCGTCCACGTTCTCCGTCATCCAGTTGAGAAAGTCCTCGGAGCGGAGGCCCGCGACGTTCACCTGCGAGGCGGGGGGGCCCTGCATTGCCACGCTCACTCCCGTTTCTGCACTTAAACCTTGCCGGGTGATTACGGCCTTATGCATCCAGGGGCGGGCCGTATAAAAGGGTTCGGCGGGGGCCTGGCGATCCCCTCGATGACGGAAGGAGGAGAACGCCCTGGGGAGCCGCGAGGGCGACGCTTCCGGAGGTTGACCCGTCCTCCTTGCACCTCGGAGGCCCCCTCCTGTTCGCTGACACTGAGGCTGCTCAACGGGACTAACCCTTTATCCGGAGGACCCTGTAATCCCCCCCAGTGACGGTGACGGCGGAGCGCGTCAAGCGGATGATGGACCTCGGCCTGACGGAGTACCAGGCCCGGACCTACCTCGCTCTCCTGGAGCTGGGATCCGCCCACGCCAGCCAGGTTCCCTCCCTCTCCCGCGTCCCCCGAACCCGGGTCTACGCCACGATGAAGCAGCTCCACGAGAAGGGACTCGTGGAGATCATCCCCGAGACCCCCCTCCGATACCGCCCCGTCCCCTTCCAGCGGTTCCTGCAGCAGGAGGCCCGGCAGCTGCGGGAGGAGGCCCGCCGGCTCGAGGAGCGGGCGCCGGAGCTGGCCAAGGAGTTCGGTGTCCGGGCGGAGGCGGCGGTGGAGGAGCGGGGCCGCTTTGAGGCCATCTACGGCCGCCGCAACGTCCGCGAGCGCCTGATGAAGATGTACGAGGAGACGGGGGAGGAGATCCTGGGCGTGGGCACGGCCCAGAGCCCGTCCCGCATCGTCAAGTCCGCCATCCACACGCTGGAGGAGAAGGCCGGCCAGGGCGTGCGGATTCGCTACGCCTTCCCCGTGAACGCAGCGAACCGGGAGCATGTGGAGGTCCTGGCCCGCCAGGCGCGGATCCGCGCCATCGAGTTCCACCTCCCCATCTACTTCTACGTCTTCGACATGCGGCAGGTCCTGTTCAACCACCCCATCCCCGACGACGACAGCTTCTACCGGGGGGACGACATCGCCATCTGGACGGACGACACCGGCATCGCCCGGGCCATGCACACCATCGCGGAGCACATCTGGGAGGAGGGGACGCCGCCGGGGTCGTAGGGCACCGCGAAGCCTGCGTGAAAACGAATCGTGCCGGCCTTGCAGGCGCTCCTACCGGTTGCTCTTCCAGCCCACCAGGGACTTCCCCTCCGGCGGGAAGGGGTCGATGCCCTGGGCCTCGGCGATCTCCCGCGCCCGGTTCCGCAGGGTGACCTCCGAGACGCCCGCGGCCTTGGAGATCTCGTCCTGGGAGCGGCGGTCCTCGTTGAGGACGGAGGCGACGTAGATCGCCCCCGCCACCGTCCCCGTGGGGAGCATGGAGGCGAAGGCGGGATCGGTGGCGAGCTCCCGCACCATGCGGCTCGCCAGGGACCGGGTCTCCGGCTCAAGCTCCAGCTTCTCCGCGATGCGGGGGAGGTAGTCCTCCGGGCTCGTGGGGGGGATGCTGAGCTTGAGCTCCCGGTTGAGAATGGTGTAGGTCCGGGAGAGCTTCTTCCGGTCGATCTTCAGGTCGTCCACGATCTCCTGAAGCGTGCGGGGGAAGCCGTGCATGCGGCAGGCCACGTAGATGGAGGCCGCGGCGATGATGGCGATGCTCCGGCCTCGGACGATGCCCTCCTGGGCCGCCCTCCGGTAGATGACGCCCGCCTCGTAGCGGATGGAGTTGGGCAGTCGCATGAGGGAGGAGTACCGGTCCACCTGCCTCAACCCTTCGCCCAGGCTCCGCTCCCCCTTCTTGGACTGGCGGACCTGGTTGTGAAGCATCCGCATGCGGTAGAAGCGCACCCGGGCCTCCGTGGAGAGGGACCTCCCGTGGGCGTCCCGGCCGGAGACGGGAATCTCCGTGGAGAGCCCTTTGTCCGGAATCATGGGGTTCGCCGGACTGCCGACCCGGCTGCTGCCGTACCGCTCGTAGGTGTTGAAGTCCCTCCACTCCGGGCCCTGGTCGACGATGTCCTCCTCAAGGACCAGGCCACATCGGTTGCAGACCAGCTCCGCGCGACGGTCGTCCCGCTGGAGGTCCAGGCTGCCGCACTCAGGGCACTGCCTGTCGGCGTCCTCGATGACTTCTTCCTCAAGGGCGGCCTTGGGCATCATGCGCTCCTGCCTAGGCGGGCTCCCTCGTGTGCACTGCCCGCACTATAGAGATAACATTACGGCGTTATATAATGCTTGGTGTCACGGCGCGTCGTGACAGCCCAGGCACGCCCGCTACTCCGTTATCTGGGCCTTCTGCAGCCGCCCGCTGTAGTCCACGTAGACGCTCTTGATCTCCGTGAACTCCTCGATGGCGGTGGTCCCCGCCTCCCGGGCGCCGCTGCCCGTGTTCTTCACCCCGCCAAAGGGGAGCTGCACCTCCGCCCCGATGGTGGGCGCGTTGATGTAGGTGATTCCCGCCTCCAGGTCTTGGATGGCCCGGAAGGCCACGTTCACGTCCCGGGTGTAGATGGAGGACGACAGGCCGTACTCCACCCCGTTGGCGATGCGGACGGCCTCCTCGTAGTTCCGCGCCGCCAGGACGCTGAGCACGGGCCCGAAGATCTCCTCCGTGGCGATGCGCATCTCCGGCTTCGCCTCGAAGATGGTGGGCTGGATGAAGCAGCCCAGGTCGTAGCCGCCCCCCGTCAGCTTCGCCCCGCCGCAGGCCAGCTTTGCCCCCTCCTCCTTGCCGATCTCGACGTACCGGAGGATCTTCTCCTCCTGCTCCGGCCCCTTGACGGGGCCCACGTCCACGGATGGGTCCAGAGGATCCCCCACCTTCAGGTCCTCCGTCTCCTCCACCAGGTCCTCCAGGAACTCGTCGTAAATCTTCTCGTGCAGGATGAGGCGGCTGCAGGCCGTGCACCGCTGCCCCGCCGTGCCGAAGGCGGCGAAGAGGACCCCCTCCATGGCCAGCTCCTGGTCCGCGTCCTCCAGGAGGATGATGGGGTTCTTCCCGCCCAGCTCCAGACCCACGTTGGCCAGGCGGCGTGCCCCGCCGGCGTACACGTCTCGTCCCGTCTCCACGCCCCCCGTGAAGGACACCACGCTGACGGCGGGGCTGTTCACGATGGCGTCCCCCACAACGGAGCCCCTCCCCGTGACCATGTTTAGAACCCCCGGGGGCAGGCCCGCCTCCTCCAGGGTCTTCACGAGCTCCGCCCCCAGGATGGGGGTCCCCGACGCGGGCTTGAAGACCACGGTGCAGCCGCTGACCAGGGCCGCGCCGATCTTCCACGAGGGGATGGCGATGGGGAAGTTCCAGGGGGTGATGAGGCCGGCAATGCCCACGGGCAGGCGGACGGTCATGGCGAACTTGTCGGGCAGCTCGGTGGCCACCGTCTCCCCCAGGAGCCGCCGCCCCTCCCCGGCGATGTACTCGAAGAAGTCGATGGCCTCCTGGACCTCGCCGCGGGCCTCGGCGACAATCTTCCCGTTCTCCCGGGCGAGCAGCTTTCCCAGCTCGTCCTTCCGCTCGCGCAGGATGGCCCCCGCCCTTAGGAGGAGCTCCCCCCGCTTCGCGGGGGGCGTGCGCTTCCACTTGGCGAAGCTCTCCTTGGCGGCCTCCACCGCCTTCTCGACGTCCTCCGGGGTGCCCTGGGGAAAGCGGGCCAAGGCCTCCCCGTTGGCGGGGTTGGTGACGTCGAAAAGCTCCTCGCTCGTGGAACCGATCCACTCTCCGTTCACGTAGATGCCGTACTCTTCCACCATGCGTACTCCCCCGCGAAATTGCGGCAGGGTTCCAAACTGCTAGGCCCTCTTAACGCTTATTGAGACGCCATCCCGCAGGGGGAGGATGACCGTCGCCATCTCGGGGTCCTCCGCCAGGCGACGGTTGTACGCCCGGATCGCCTCCGTGGCGGGGGAGCGGTCCTCCGGGTCCGCCACCCGTCCGCTCCAGAGGACGTTGTCCGTGACCAGCAGCCCGCCGGGGCGCAGGGCCTCCTTGCACAGGGGCAGGGAGGCCGGGTAGCCCTCCTTGTCGATGTCGTTGAAGATGATGTCGTAGCCGGTCCCCAGTTCAGGCAGGAGCTCAACGGCCTCCCCCACCCGCACCTCCACCACTTCCCCCAGGCCCGCCTCCTGGAGGTTCCGACGCGCGCGCTGCGCGGTCTCCTCGGAGACCTCCACCGTCACCATGCGGCCACCGGCCGGCAGGCCGCGCGCGATCCACGTGGCGGAGTAGCCGATCGCCGTTCCAAGCTCCAGCGCACGCCGTGCTCCCACGGCGGCCGTCAGGATGTGAAGCAGGGAACCGACGTGCGGGCCGACGATGGGCCACCCTTCCTCCTCCGCCTCCCTCTCCAATCGTCGCAGGAGGACGTCGCGTGGGAGCAGCAGCCTCTCCATGTACGTCCGTACCGGCTCGGCGTCAAGGGTCATCGCCCCCGCATGTGGCTCGCCTCTTATACGCGCGCGCCTCGCAATAGAGCCGCGTCAGAAGCGAGAGGGCCGGCCAGAGGCCAAAGCCATTAATAACGCGACACGCTGGCAAACGGTCAGGATCGGGAGGCGAAGACGGTGACGGCACACTTGACGGGCATCTTCCCTCGGTCGGAGGAGCTCATAGCCGCCACCCGAGGATACGATCGGGGCCGGGTGTCCCGGGACGAGGTCGAAGCCATCCTGAGGCGGGACGTGGAGGCCGTCGTGGCCCTGCAGGAAGAGGCGGGGTGCGACCCCCTCATGGATGGCATGCTGAATTGGCAGGACCCCTTCCGCCCCCTGGTCGCCGCGTGGGAAGGCCTCTCCCTGGGGGGCTTGCAGCGGTGGTTCGACAACAACACATTCTATCGCCAGCCCGTGATCGACGACGAGGTGGAATCGGCCCCCCTCCTCGACGCCCATCTGCTGGCGGATTCCTTCCCTAAGGGGCCGGGGCGCAAGGCCGTCCTCTATGCCACTTGCTTCGTCAACTACAACGACCCTGAGATTGGCGAGGCCGCGCGCGCAGTGCTGGCGCGCAACGGGGTCGA
>CAYGBN010000025.1:0-20981 GCA_964348155.1 uncultured Methanomassiliicoccales archaeon | reverse complement strand
TCCCTAAGGGGCCGGGGCGCAAGGCCGTCCTGCCGGGTCCCTACACCTTCGCCACCCTGGCGGACGACCGCCACTACGGCCGCACGGTGGACCTCCTCCTGGCCCTGAGCAAGGCCATGACGGTGGCTTGTCGAGACCTGAGGGCCCGTGGCGTCACCCACGTCCAATTCTCCGAACCCTCCCTGGTGGTCAGTCCGCCCGATGAGGAGGCATGGGATGCCGTCCGCCAGGCCTACGAAGCCCTCTGCCCCTCGGACGGGCTGGACTCCTCCGTCCACGTCTTCTTCGCCCCCGCCGGGGCCGCCCTACCGGAGCTCCTGGACCTCCCGGCCACGGACTTCCAGGCCACGGCCCTGGACGGTCGGGAGCTCCAGCTCTCGGACCGTAGGCGGGGAATTCAAGCGCGGCGCGGCGCAGCCCTACCGGAGCTCCCGGACCTCCCGGTGGACGCCCTGGGGCTCGACCTCTACGAGGAGGATCTGGATGCCCTGGCGGGGGTGGACTTCGACAAGGCCCTGGCCTGCGGGTGCGTCGACGCCCGGAACTCCCTCCTGGAGGCGCCGGAGGAGATCGCCCTGCAGGCCGCCCGGGCTCGGGACGTCCTGGCGCCCCGCGACCTCTTCCTGTGTCCCAACGCGGACCTGGAGTTCCTCCCCCGGCCCGTGGCGGAGGCGAAGGTACGGGCCCTGGGCCAGGCGGTCCCGCTCCTGGAGGACACACGATGACGAAGCTCTTCCCCTGTCAGGAGATTGGGAGCCTTTCCAAGCCCCCCTGGCTCGTCCTCGCGCCGCGCCGGGGTCAGGCATCGGAGGAGGAGATGGAGGACGCGGCCTTCTGGGGGGAGCGGTTGGGCGTGGAGAGGTACGAGGACCTCGTCCGCATCCTGCGGGAGGACGGGCTGCGGAGGAGGAGGGCGGAGCTTCGTGACTGGGCCTGCCTCTACGGCCTCCGCCTCCTGGAGGGCGTGGGCCTCGACTACGTCTACGACGGGGAGCAGCGACGCATCGAGATGTACGAGTACCCCATCCGTCGCATGGAGGGCTTCCGCTTCCTGGGGCACGTCCGCTCTTTCGACAACAAGTACTACCGCAAGGCTGCGTGCGTGGAGGCGGTGGGCTTCCAGGAGGCGTACCACGTGGACGAGTTCGCCTACGTGCAGGAGCACGCCCGTCGGGCGGTGAAGGTCCCCATCACGGGGCCCTACACCCTGGCGGACTGGTCCTTCAACGAGCACTATCAGCGTCGTCGACACGAGATCCCCCGCCTCCACGAACGGAAGCGGGCGGCCAAACGGGACCTGGTCCTAGACATCGCGGAGAAGGTCATCCGCCCCAACCTCAGGGCCCTCCAGGACGCGGGAGCGGAGGTCATCCAGTTCGACGAACCTGCTGCCACCACCCACCCCGAAGAGGTGGAGGCCTTCGTGGAGGGATTCAACGCCGCCACGGAGGGCATCCGGGCGAAGCTTTCGGTTCACATCTGCTATAGCGACTATCGCCCGCTCTATCCCCACGTCCTGGAGATGAAGCGGTGCCGCCGGTTTGACTGGGAGTTCGCCAACCGGGACAACAAGGCGGGGGACGGGTACGCCCCGTTGGAGCTCTTCCGGGAGTACGACGACGGCCGGGAGGTGGGCCTGGGTGTCGTGGACGTCCACGTGAGCCAATTGGAGCCGCCGGAGCTCATCCGGGACCGCATCCTCCGCGCCGCCGAGATCCTGGGGGGTCCGGACCGCATCTACGTGAACCCGGACTGCGGGCTGCGCACCCGCACGTGGCGTGTGGCGTTCGAGAAGCTGGAGAACATGGTGCAGGGCGCGACCCTCGCGCGGAACGCAGTGGAGGGCTAGGAGGCCCATGCCGGGGCGGACCCCGGAGGCTCGCCTTAACAGCGCGTTGGAAGAAGGCGTGCGCCTGTACAACGCGGGGTCCTTCTTCGAGGCCCACGAGGTGCTGGAGGAGGTGTGGTTGGAGGAGGAGGGCGAGGACAAGGCCTTCCTCCAAGGGCTCATCAAGCTCGCCGCCGCCTTCCACCACTTCCAGAAGGGCACGTACAAGGGGATGCTCGACCTTCTCCAAGCCGGACTTGAGCACCTTCGACCGCTTCGCCCCACTCATCAAGGGGTGGAGCTGGAGACGTACCTGCGAGCCATCGAGGCGTGGGTTCCGCGGGCACGGCGGTTGGTCAAGGGAGGGGAGCTGGACGTGGCGCTCCCAATCCCGCCCCTCACCCACGATCCCTCCAGCTCTGTTGGGGGAGGAGAGGGGAGGGTTAGGTAGCCGCTCACACCAAGGACTGTCCCAACGGGGGGTCTGGAATACGGTTTCCTCGGCACTCTACATGTACATAGAGAGGTAGGTTAGTTTTAAGTACATATATACACATCTCGCGGTCGGAGGGGAGCAGATGCCCAAGTATCTGGCCGTGCACACGATGTCCGGTCCCGTGACAGCCGAGGAAGTGACGCCGCTGGTCCAGCAGCTGGTCAAGGGCGAGTCGGCGGGTGCCTACTGGGTGCGGGCGTGGGGGCAAAACGACGAGCAGGGGAAGTTCGTCAAGTTCTTTTGCGAGTGGAACGCAAAGAGCAAGGACGCAATCCGCGACATCTTCGCGAAGGTCCCCGACTTCCCCCTCGATGACATCTACCCCATGACCAAGATCGATTCCGAGGACTTCCGCGAGTAGGTACCCTACAGGACCCTTCATCCTCCCCCTTGGGAGCGGACCCTTCCCGATGCCTGCTCAGCGAGAGCTGGGATCCCTCGGCCCAAGATTCTCACGCCGGAGAACGGCCCCTTAACCTTGAAATAGGCAAGAGGTCCAACGCGCCCGTTACAGGTGGGCTGGAACGTGGTCAACCCCTTCCCTCCCGCGGAGCCCGAGAAGCCCTACCCCTTCGAGACCCTTCGCCACTGGTATGTGACCCCATTCGGAGGCCGCTCGGGGGAGCTGGGCCCAGGACAGGTGGGGATCAACGCCGAGGCCCTGGACCAGAACACGACCCTGGTGCCGGAGCAGGACCGGGTCCTTATCTCTCTCCTGGGTCGCTCGACGCGGCGCCCTCTCTACGCGCGGGACGCCTTCCAAGTTGTCGCCCTCGACGTACGGCTGCCCGACGCCCTGCAGCGGTCCCTCCACGGGGAGGCGGTCCTTCCCGCGGAGGAGGCGTGGGAGGTTGTGAAGCGTCCCTACCTCCAGCCCCACGAGGGACAGGCGCTCCTCCTGAACAGCGTCGCCCCCCGCACGTTCGGCATGGAGCCGCAGGAGCTCCTAGCAGAGGCCCTGCGGCGGGTCCGGGAGCGGGGCTCCTGCGAGCCCCAGTAGACCCCGGCACAACCTTTTACCCCGCAGCCCCCTTGAACAGATCGTGAAGGTGGGCGTCACCGCCGTCCAAGGGGACGTGAAGGAGCACCTGGAGATCGTGGAAAGGGCCCTGGCCGACGAGGGGTTGAAGGGGCGGGCCGTCCCCGTCCGCCGACCGGAGGTCCTGGAGGAGGTGGCCTCCCTGATCCTTCCGGGAGGCGAGAGCACGACCATCGCCAAGCTCCTGGTGAAGTTCGGCCTGTTCGACCTGGCGCGGCGGCGCGCGCAGGAGGGAATGCCCCTCATGGGGACCTGCGCGGGCTGCATCCTCCTGGCGAAGGAGGGCGACACCCAGGTCCGCGCCACGGGAACGCCCCTCCTGGGCCTGATGAACATGGCCGTGGACCGCAACGCATTCGGTCGCCAAAGGGAGTCCTTCGAGGCCGACCTGGAGGTGGATGGGCTGGGCGCCACTCGAGGCGTCTTCATTCGTGCTCCCGCCATCCGACGGGTCTGGAACGGCTGTAGGGCCTTGGCACGCCTGGAGGATGTCATTGTCATGGCCCGCCAAGACCACCTCCTGGGCCTCACCTTTCACCCGGAGCTCTCGGGGAACACCGCCATCCACCGGCACTTCCTCGGCCTGCTCTAAGGGAGAAGAGCCAGGCCCAGCAGGGAGGCCAGAATCGCCAGGAGGAAGGTCACCGCCGCGTTGAGGCGCATGGTGGCGAGGCTGGAGGAGATGGCTGTGGTCAGCCGAACCGCTGTCTGGTGCCCCCAGACGCGGACCCCCTCCAGCATCCCCGTGTGCGCCCCCACCGAGGCCTCCGACTCATTCGCCAGGGCCCTCTCTAGCGCCGTCCGGGCGCCCGCCACCAGGGCGCCGTGGTCCATCCGCCACCCCACCGGGTTGAACCCCGTCACCGTATTGTTGACGATGTGGTCGTCGCTCGTCATGACCTCCACCTCGTCCGCCAGGTTCTCCACGCTCCGGAGGATCTCCTCGCGGAGGCCCGGGACCATGTTGTTGCCGTCAAAGAGGAGGTAGGCGGTGCGCTGACCGTTGACCTCCACCGTCACGGCCTGGATGCCGTGGGGTCCAAGCCCCAGCTGCGCGTCCGCGAGGTCCCGATGGGAGGCCACGCCCACGCGGACGCCCTCCGTCACGGTCTCCAGGGCCCGCTCCACCGCCTCTCTCGTGGCCTCCAGGAGGGCGAAGCACTCCGCCGATCCGAAGACGACGGCCCCGCTCCCGGGGCGGATGCAGTTATGGGCGTCCACCAGGATGGCCCGCTCCGCCCCCGCGTCCCGAGCGGCGGAGAGGGCGGCGTAGCCCGTGGCGAAGTCGATGTCGTCCGTGGGGTTGGGCGCCAGAGAGGCGAGGAGAAGGGCCGTCCTGCCGAAGATCTGGCATCCGATGCTGGCGTTCCCACGCGTGACACGGACGAAGCGGGAGGCCCGGCGCCCGTGCGTCAGGCCGGGGAGGGCATCGCGAACCCAGGACGCCAGGCGGTCGCACTCGGCGGAGGTGGCGGGATTCTGGTCGTGGGTGGAGGGGCCGTGAGGGACCAAGACCTCGGCTCCCAGGTCCTCCAGGGCCGCCTCCATCTTGGCGGGGAGGTCGCTGCCCCCCAGGTGCCCGTAGGGCCCCGGGTGCAAGGCCGGCACGACCACGAGGGCCCCCCCGTCCTCCTGCTGGCGGAGGGACAGGAGGCCAACGGGGACGTTGACGACGTTGGCGAAGGAGTCGAAGAAGGCCTCCATCTCGGCCCGTCCCTCCCGGCCCCCTTCCGTCATGTGATCCAGAGAGTAGCGCATCATGCTGAGGCCGTCCACCCCGGAGGCCCGCTCCAGCGGGATGATGGCCACCTCCGTGAAGAGGAGCCCCGCCCCATAGAAGGCGACGAAGGAGAGGAGGGCCATGGCCCAGTCGCCAGGGGTCAGGGGGAAGAGTATCCAGAGCGCCGCCAGCCCCAGCAGCGGCTGGTTCACGACGGCGGGGAGGGAGCGCAGGGGGCTGCTGTGCGAGGTCGCCAGGATGGCGGCCTGGCGGAGCCAGAGGGTGGCGGCCCAGCCGACGAGGAGGAAGCGGACCGTGAGCTCCCGGGGGAACGGAAGGGAGGCCAGGGACGCCAGGAACACCATGGCGAGCCCCAGGAGCCCCAGGAGGGCCGAACGGCGCAGGTACATCTTGCCCCCCAGGACCTCCGCCAACGGGACCGTCACCAGGGCGGAGACGAGCACGGGGAGGGCGAAACCCCCCAGCCCCAGACGCAAGACGTCCAGGTCCAGGATCGCACGGCTCGCCGCCATCCCCACCAGGAGCGAGCCCACGGCGATGTAGAGGAGGAGGCGTTCAGGGCGGGGCGCCCGGAACAGGCTGCCCATCATGGCGGAGGTGGCCTGCTGCTGGGCCTGCTGGGCCGTCCGGGGGATCATGCGCTCGACCTACCGACCCTTCACGGCATCGACGATGCCCTTAAGGGCTTTCCTTCCGCCCTCCCGTTCCACCACGGTCCCCGTCACCACGATGTCCGCCCCTGCCTCGGCCACGGTGCGGGCGGCGATGGCGCTTCGGATTCCTCCGCCCACCACCAGGGGCATGCGGCACGCCTCCTTCACGCCACGAACCATGGCGGCGGGCACGGGCTCGGGGGCGCCGCTCCCCGCCTCCAGGTAGAAGAGCCACATCCCGAAGAGCTCCGCCGTCAGGGCGTAGCGAACCGCCGCCTCCACGTCGTCCCGGGGGACAAGGTCCGCGTCCCCTACCTCTCCCACCTTCATGCCGGGGGCAACGATGACGTACCCCATGGAGAGGGCCTCCAGGCCCATGTCCACGATCTCCCGAGAGGCCCGGTGCTGCTCCCGGACCACGAGGCGGACGCTCTTGGAGTTCAGGAGGCTCATGAAGTAGATGGCGTCGGCGTAGCGGCTAACCGTCCCGGCGTGGGCGGGGAAGAGGATGACGGGGAGGGAGGTGCGCGCCTTGATGGCCTGCACCCCCTGGTCCAGGAGGTCCTGGGCCACGCCCGTGGAGCCCCCCACCATGATGGCGTCCGTCCCCGTCTCCTCTGCCATGCCTGCCAGCTCCGCCAGCTCGTCGGCGCTCCCCTTGGCCGGGTCCAGGAGGGTCATGTGCATCTTCCCCTCCCTCAGGCGGTCCCGCATGTAGCTCCGGACGGTCACGGAAGGCCCCCGACGAGAAAGGCCACCAGGGCCACGAGCATGGCGTACTTGGCCACCCGCTGGGCGGCGGCCGGGTCTCGCGACGCAACCAGCGCGACGTAGATAAAGATGGCGTCGGCCAGGAGGACGGGGACGAGGTACCAGACGCTGAGCACCCGGAGGAGCAGGGGAAGGGCGCTCAGGGCGACGGCCAGGAGGAGGGCAAAGGCAGCCACCCACCCGGCCCTCGCCGGCCCGAGGATCATGGGCAGGGTCCTGCGGCCCACGTCCCCGCCCACGTCCTGGATGTCCTTGATCACCTCGCGGCCCAGGGTGGCCAGGAAGGCCAGGAGGGCGAGGAGGACGACCCGCAGGAGGGCGTCCGCCTCCCCGTCGTAAACCGCCAGCCCGCCAAAGAGGAAGAGGGAGGCCACGAGCCAGCTGATGAGGAGGTTGCCCGGAAACCCCTCCCGCTTGACGAGGAGCTCGTAGGCGGTCATGAGGGCCAGGTTGACCGTCACCAGGAGGAGGAGCTCCCACCCCAGCAGGAGGCTCCACGGGAGGGTGGGCGCGAAGAGGGTCATGGCGAGGAGCAGGGCCCCCCGGGGGCTGGCCTGACCCGCGGGCAAGGGACGCTCCGGGTGGTTGACGGCGTCCGCCTCCCGGTCGTAGTAGTCGTTCAGGGCGTTCCCCGCCCCCGTAAAGAGGAACGCAATCGCCGCCGCCTGGAGGGCGAGGGCCCAGGGAAGCCCCAGCGAGCCCACGGCCACCAGGCTCCCTAGCAGGACGCCCCCGCCGGACATGGCGGCGTTCAGGGGACGGATGAGACGGACATAGCCACGCACCCTGGCGGATGGGAGGCCGGCGGTTTAAGGCTTCGGCGGCCGCCGCAAGCTTAAATACGCAAGCCTCTTTGAAACAGCCCGCTCGGAATCTCAATGGCTGAAGAGGACACCCCCTCGGACTTCAAGTACATCGTGCGGTTGGTTAACACCGACCTGGACGGCAACCGCCCCACGGTCTTGGCCCTCACGGGCGTCAAGGGCATCGGGCTCCGTACGGCGCAGATGCTGGCCGACCGCCTTGGCGTTGCCCGGACGGAGAAGATCGGCAACCTCTCCGACGAGCAGGTGGAGGAGCTGGCCTCCCTCCTGGAGGAGCTCCCCGAGCACCTGCCCGCCTGGGCCCTGAACCGGCGGCGGGACTGGTGGACGGGGGAGGACGTGCAGCTCCTCGGGGCGGAGATCGACCTGCGGCGCCGCGAGGACATCAACCGGATGAAGATGATCCGCTCCTATCGCGGCATCCGGCACGAGGTGGGGGCCAAGAAGGTGCGGGGACAACGCACGCGCAGCAACGCCCGGAAGGGGCTGAGCGTAGGTGTCACCCGCCGGGCCGCCCGGGCGGCGCAGCAGGCTCGGGAGGGATGAGGCGGTGGGCGACCCCAAGTTTCCAAGGCCCAAGTGGTCGCGCCCCTCCCACCCCTGGCAGGCCGACCGGATCAAGGCGGAGAACGAGCTGATCCGCAAGTTCGGCCTGAAGAACAAGAAGGAGGTGTGGAAGGCCCAGAGCCGCCTGCGGCGGTGGCGCCAGCGGGCCCGGGAGTTGCAGGCCCGGATGCGCACCGGGGACGTTCAGGCGGAGAAAGAGCGCGGAGAGGTGCTCCAGCGCTTGGCCCGCCTGGGCATCCTCCCTGGCCAGGAGGCCACCCTAGACGACGTCCTGGCCTTGAGCGTGGAACGGCTCATGGAGCGGCGCCTCCAGACCCTCGTCTACCTCCGGGGGCTGGCGAACACGGTGCGGCAGGCACGGCAGCTCGTCGTCCACGGCCACGTGGCCATCGGCGGCCGCAAGGTGACCATTCCCGGATACCTGGTGAAGAAACCGGAGGAGGAGGGCATCCGCTACCACGCCCACTCGGAGCTGGCCCACGAGGCCCACCCCGCCCGTCCAAGCCTGGAGGCGTTGGAGGCGCGACGGGTCCTGGCGGAGCGGAGGGAGTAGCGTGGTCCGCTGGGGCATCGCCCATATCTTCGCGTCCTACAACAACATCATCATCACGCTGACGGATGTCACGGGGGCGGAGACCATCGCCAAGTGCTCTGGGGGCATGGTGGTCAAGGCCGACAAGGACGAGGCCTCGCCCTACGCGGCCATGCGGGCGGCGGAGCGGGTGGCCGACGCGGCGAAGGAGCGGGGCATCGAGGGCATCCACGTCCGCATCCGCGCCCCGGGCGGGAACAAGTCCAAGGCCCCCGGCCCAGGCGCCCAGGCCGCCATCCGGGCGCTGGCCCGGGCCGGGCTCCGCATTGGCCGCATCGAAGACGTCACCCCCGTCCCCCACGACGGGACGAAGGCCCAGGGAGGCCGACGGGGTCGGAGGGTCTGATGAAGCTCACCGTGCGCGACCTGCAGGACGACATGGCGCTCCTCCTCATCGAGGAGGCGGACCCCGCCGCGGTGAACGCCCTGCGCCGCACCATCATGGCCGACGTCCCCAAGATGGCCATCGAGGACGTGGAGTTCCATCTGGGTCCCATCCGGGGGGAGGAGGGGGAGGAGTACGAAAGCGTAACGCCCCTCTTCGACGAGATCATCGCCCATCGGCTCGGGCTGATTCCCATCCCCACGGACCTGGAGCTGTTCAACCCCCGGGAGGGCTGCCCCACGTGCGGAGGGGAGGGGTGCACGAGCTGCACCATCATGTACTCCCTCAACAAGAAGGGGCCCGGGACGGTCTTCTCCGGCGACCTGGAGCCTCTGGGCGACGCGAAGCTCAAGCCCACGGATCCCACCATCCCCATCGTGAAGTTGGGGGAGGGCCAGGCCATGCTCATCTACACCACCGCCGTCCTGGGGTACGGGCGGGACCACGCCAAGTGGCAGGCGGGCCAGGCGGCCGCCTACAAGTACTACCCCGCCCTGGAGTTCGACCCGAAGGACAAGGCCCTGGACGCGGAGGTCGCCAACGTCTGCCCGGTGAACATCCTCGAGGCGGACGAGGAGTTCCGCGTCACGGACATCGAGAAGTGCACCCTCTGCAAGCTGTGCGAGGAGGCGTCGGAGGGCCGCATCAAGGTGAAGGGGGACCCGACCCGCTTCCTTTTCCGGTTCGAGACGGACGGCGCTCTGACGGCCCAGCAAGTCCTGGCCAAGGCGCTGGAGATCCTCGAGGAGAGGCTCGCCCAGGTGGCGGAGGGGACGGAGACGGCGTCCTAGGGGGGGCCGGCCTGGAAGAGGGCTCGGAGGCGCAGTTCCTCACCGTGGAGGAGGCGAACGCCGTCCTGCCTCTGGTGGAAGCCAAGTTGGAGGAGATGGACGTTTTGATGGCGCGCCGGAGGGAGCTGGCGGAGCTGGTGGAGGACGCGGAGGCCTACTGGGGGGTCGCCCTTAGGGGGCCGGAGAACCCGGACCACGAGGAGTACGGGCGGCTCCACGCCCGCCTCACGGAGGTCGAGGCGGACCTCAGCGCGTGCGTCCAGGCCATCCATGACGCGGGGGGCCACCTGAAGAGCTACGAACTCGGCCTCGTGGACTTCTACGGGGTAGTGGAGGGGCAGCACGTGTTCCTGTGCTGGCAGCGGGGAGAGGAGGCCGTCACCCACTACCACGAGCTGGACGCGGGCTTCCAGGGCCGGAGGCCCCTGACCCCTTGAGGCGGGTGCGCCCCGCCCTCAGGCCCCCGGAGGACCTCGTGACCCCGTGGACGGATCGCGCGATGAAGCGCCTCGCCCCCTACGAGGCCGTGGTGTTCGACCTGGACATGACCTTGGTGGTACTGGACGTCGACTGGACGAGAGCGCGCGAGGAGATGGTGGCCTTCGCCGCGCGGGGGGGCCGGGATCTCCGGGATCAGAGCGTCTGGGAAATCCTGCGGCGTGCGCGGGGAGTGGAGCGGGAGGAGCTGGAGAGCATCCTCCGTGGGCACGAGGAGGAGGGCGCCCGCAGGGCGACCCGGCTCCCCCTGGCCGACCTCCTTCCCCTTCTCCGCGACACGCCCAGGGGCGTCGTCAGCCTCAATGCGCGCTCCGCCTGCGTCCTCGCCCTGGAGCGTCACGGCCTGACGGCCCACATCCAGGCCGTCGTGGCCCGAGAGGATGCGGCGAGGATGAAGCCGGATCCGGAGCCCCTGCTGCGCTGCCTTGACCGCCTCGGCGGGTCGCCCCCGGCCTCGGTCTTCGTAGGGGACCGGGGCCGAGATCGGGTGACGGCCGAGCGGGCGGGGACGGCCTTCCTTCGGGCCGACGAGCTAGGCCCGTGAGTGGGCTTCAGCGAGCTCCAGCACCTCCTCCGGATCGGGCAGGCGGCCCGTTTCGCCCTTGGAATGGACGAGCTCCCCGTCGACCCGGATGTCGAAGACGCCGCCCTTTCCCGGGACCAAAGAGAGCTCGTCCACTTGACGGGGGAGGCGTGTCAGGAGCGCCTTCGCCACGTCGATGGTCGTGGGCAGGTATCCGCACGGCGCGCAGTAGGTGATCTCCACCTTCATAGAGGCTCGCCGTTCGTACCACTTCCATGGGGAGCATAAGGATTGGCTCGGGCGCCTCCCCCGGTCTACCCCTTGCGAAGGCTCTTGAGCAGCTCCAGGTTGGCCCGGAAGTCCTCCTGCTCGCCGGGAATCTCAAGGGCGCCAGGGACCTCGCGGAACCGGGGGTCGTTCACGAGCAGCCGGAAGCCCTCCAGCCCGATCTCCCCCTTGCCGATGTGCTCGTGCCGGTCCACCCGGCTTCCCAGCTCTCGCTTGGCGTCGTTCAGGTGGAAGGCCTTGATGTTCTCCACGCCCAGGACCCCCTTGGCATGGTGCATCACCGCCTCGTACCCCTCCGCGTCCCGGATGTCGTACCCTGCGGCGAAGAGATGACACGTGTCCAGGCAGTACCCGACCCGCGAGGGGTCCCGCACCGCCTCACGCACCGCCCGGAGGTGTTCAAAGCGGTAGCCCAGCGCTGTGCCCTGCCCCGCCGTGGCCTCCAGGCACATCACTACATCAGAGGCATCGGCCGCTTTCGCGCAGGCGTCTAGGCTCTCCGCGATACGGGCCAACCCGGCCTCCTCCCCTTCCCCCTTGTGGGCCCCTGGATGGAAGATGAGGTAGCGGACCCCCAGCCGCTGGGCCCGCTCCATCTCCTCCACGAAGGCCGCCCGGGACTTCTCTAGGTTATCTGTCACCGGGTCGGCGAGGTTGATGAGGTAGGAGTCGTGGATCATGACCCCTCGCATCCCCGTCTCCTTCACGGCCTGGCGGAAGGCCCGCGCCTCCTCTTCTTCCAGGGGCTTCGCCTTCCACTGACGTTGGTTCTTGGAGAAGATCTGGATCGTCTCGCATCCGATCTCCTGTCCCCGCCCTGGCGCGAGGTGCACCCCCTCGGCGATGGACACGTGGGCACCGAGAAGCATGGTCCCGCCCCTCCTAGGCGCGGGATTTACATATACCTTCAGCCGGAAGGTGAAGCTTTTTCACGCACTGGGGCCTTGGCGGCCCCCAGCGGAGATCGTGGCCATGGATCCCCTTCCTGTTGGTGAGGAGGCCCCCACCTTCCACCTCCCGGCAACCTACGCCCGGATCATGGACACGAAGGACTTCCGGGGGAAGAAGGACCTCCTCATGGTGTTCTGTCCACCAGAGGACAGCGACCCGGGCAATACGGAGTACCTCTGCACTCTTCGAGATCGCGCCCCGGAGATTAAGGCCCTGAACGTGGAGATCATCGGCGTCAGCCCCGCAAACCAGCGGTTCCAGTCCATCTTCGCCTACCGCCACAACCTCCCCTTCCCCTTCCTCATCGACGAACGGAAGGAGTGCCTCACGGACTTCCGCGCCGTGGAGGAGGACGGGACAATCGCCCCCACGACCTACATCGTCGATCGGGCGAACGTCGTCCGCCTGGCGGAGCGGGGCTTCCCCGAGGTCGACCGCCTCGTGAAGGCCCTGCACGACCTTCCGCGGGACTAGCCCCGGGGCAACCCCTTTATCCGCCACGCTCCCTTGATGGGCGATGGCCGGGAAGCTGGAGGGCCAGATCGCCCTCATCACGGGTGCGAGCGGCGGCATTGGCGCAGCTACGGCCCGGGCCTTTGCGGAGGAGGGGGCGGCGGGCATCGCCATCCACTACGCGTCCTCCCGCGAGCGGGCCGAGGTTCTAAGGGAGGAGATCCGCGCCCTGGGCCCCCAGAGCGTGGTCCTCCAGGCGGACGTCTCGAACCGCCGGGAGGCGCATCGCCTCGTGGCCGACACGGCGGAGGCGCTGGGGGGTCTGGACGTCCTGGTCTGCTTCGCGGGGCATCCGTTCCTGCGGGAAGAGTGGTTCCGCCCCTTTGAGGAGCTGTCGGAGGAGGAACTCCTCGCGCCGCTCCGGGTGGATCTCCTGGGGTCTGTCTACTGCGCCCAAGCCGCGGTCAACCTCCTTCGGCAGTCCGGGAGCGCGCGCGTAGTTCTCGTCAGCTCGACGCCCGCCCTCACCGGCGACGTTGAGGGGGTCTCCTACCTGCTGGCGAAGGGGGCCCTACTCTCTCTGACGCGGGCCCTGGCCCGGCTCCTGGGGCCCGCCGGCGTCCACGTGAACTGCCTCGTGTTGGGAAGCATCGACACGGAGGTCATGGAGGCGCTGACGGAGGAGGAGCGGCGACCGTTGGAGGAGGAGGCGACCCTGGGGCGCCTGGGCACGGCGGAGGAGGTGGCGCGGAAGGTCGTCTATCTGGCGTCCCCGGACGTCAGCTTCCAAACGGGGACCGCCCTGGTGGTCGACGGGGGATTTGTTTACCGATAAGCCCCGAAGAGGACCTTACATCGAACGGCCATTTTTTAGAGTGGGCATTGTACATAGGATAGATACTAATATTGGCATTTGAATCGGCCGACGAGGTGAGACGTTGGCGCAAGGCCAACCGACACACAGCGTGTGGGCAACGCGGTTCATCTTCGCCGCGATCGTCATGGGAGCCATCACCCTCGGGTGGTTCATCTACCTCCTCTACCTGAACACCTTCTGCTGCCCGGTCTCACGGGCGCTGGCGGCCGGAAGCGTCGCCGTCTGGTTGCTCATCGGCTTCGTGGGCCTAGTGGCGGCCACGGTGGGAACGGCGACGACTGCGCTCTTCTACCAGCACATCGAGGGGACCTTGGGGAGGCCTTACTCAGGCTACCTCAACGCGCTGGCGTGGTTGCACCTGGTCCTGATGCTGGTGGGCGCCGTGGTCGCGGCCAGCATCATGATGTGGGTGGGCTACAACGGCGGCCTCGCCATGGTCCCAACACAGTTCGGCGGCGGAGGGCACGACTCGGGATGGGTCCACGCAAACGTCGCGGGATGGTCGCCCCCGTACATCACCGCCTTCATGGTCCTCGGCGCCGGAGGGGTCCTTCTGGGCGGACTGGGCTACATCATTGCCTGGTTCCGGAAGTGACCGCCTACCCTGCGCCAACCGCTCCGATGCCCCACTCCGCGACGGACCTATAGCGCTGAACACGCGGTGGCGGGGGACCTTTCGGAGGATCCCATTCGGAGGGCTTGCCACCTTGGCTGGGGAGGACGGCGGAGCCGCTCAGTACAGAAGAACGCTTAAGGGTTGGGGCGGCCCTTTCGTCGCCCGCCCTATCCATTCGAGTTTCGCCATGCCCGGGGGTTGAGGGTGAACGTCCTACAGCGCGCCGCCGTCTACGTCTTCGTAGGCCTCACGGCCGCTGTCTTCCTTGGACCCGCGGCAATCAGTAGCGTCCCGCACCCCGCCCAGGCAGGACTGACCACGGCCCTGGAGGGACTCTCCCTGGCCCTCCTGGCCATGCAGGTCGCCCTCCTCCTCGTCATTGGCCTCGCGGTCCTCTGGCCGCGACGGCGTGGCCGGATCTCGGCGCTGACCAGGACCACCCTCCTTCTGGCCGGGAGCCTAGCGATAGCCAACGCCGTCAGGCTGGCTTTGGGGTTCCGGTGGCAGGGATTCGCCGCCGACCTCGCAGGGAGCCTCTGGTTTGCCGCCCCTTTGGGGTTGCTCGCCGTCGCCTTCTGGCCTCGCACGTCTCAACGTGACCCCCGATGGTGGGAGGGGGGGTGGAAGGCCCTGCTTCTCGCCTTTCCGGTGGCCTTTGTCCTCGCGGGCCTCGCTCGCGTTGACCTCCGCACCCCCTTCGGAGTCGTTCCCCTTCCCGTGGCCTGGGTGCTCGCCTACGGGCCCACGTTGATTGGCATAACCCTCGCCCTGGCAGGGTGGGCCTTCGTGGTCACCGTGCTGCGCTCACCCGGGAGGACCCTTGCGGAGGCCGGCGTTCTCGCCCTCGGAGCCGCCGGAGTGGCGCTTCTGGTGTCCCGAAGCTCCCTGACAGCGTTTGTCCTCTCCGCCACCATCACGTGGGGGTCTGGATACCAGCTCTTCACGGCTCCGTTTCCCCTCCCTCCCCTAATCGTCTCCCTCACGCTCTCGGGAGCGGCCTTCCTCGCGTTCGCCCTGGCCACGGTGAACGTGCTGCGGACGGGAAAGTCGGCCCTGGGGATGGCGATGGCCCTGGCCGTGGTGCTCAGCGGCATCTTTCCGACGCCCCTCAGCATCCTCGGCAGCTTGGCTGCGCTGGAGCTGGGGTGGTGGACCACACACCCGATCACGCAGTCGTCCTCGCCGTGACGGGCGAGATCCGAAGGACCCCTCCCCTACCAGTAGCGCCCCACGACCACGACCACCGCAACGCCGGCCAGAACCGCGAAGATGGGGAGGACCAGGGGGAGGACGTCGATGGACGGCCCGGGCTCATCTTCCGGCAAGGTTCGGGCGCTGACCATGGCCGAGGGTGGTGACTGGTTCTCGTCCTCGTCAAAGCTGATGACCCAGTAGGTGTAGGGACGGTCGGTCTCCAGGCTGCAGTCCTCGTAGGCTGTTGCGTCCCGGTCGAGTTCGACGATCTCCTCCATGGTCTTGCTCGTGACGTTCCAGCGGAACACCCGGTAGCCGGACAGCGCCTCCCCACCCGGCGTCCACGTCAGCCGCAGACACCCCGGGTCAGTGGGTTCCACCGTGGCAAGGGTGGGGCTGGCCAGGAGTTTTGTGACCGGGAGGGTGAAGACCGTCGTTGCCGCTTCGTTTCCCATCGTATCCACGGCCCAGATCATGTAGCGCAGGACTCCGGACTCGTTCTGCGGTGGGACGGTGTATACGTACAGCGTGGCCTCCTGAACCATCGTCTCGTTCCGCGTGACGCCTTGGACATCGGTGTAGTTCACTCTGACCTCGGCAACACCGTCCGCGTCCACCACGCGCGCATCGAGCGCAAGGCTCTCCCCTGCCACGAGGTCGGAGGGAGGATTGTGGATGATCGTGGGCGGCGTCAACGTCGCCTCCGAGACCTCGAGCTTCATCACGTTCAGGTTCGTCGCTTCGCGGTGGGAGATCGACCCCCCCGCGCTCCCCCCGCCATCGGAATCCGTGGTGACGAAGAAGTTGTACGTGGTGGCGCCGTCCGGGCGGAGGAGGATGTCGTCCGCATCCCCGCTGGACAAGGGGCGCCGCCACTCGGCCGTGAAGGCGAAGGGAGCTGACGTGCCCACGGTGCCCATGGCGCCGTGGACGTCCTGAAGCTCGTCCGCCTCGGGCGGGCGCTCGAAACCGTGGGTGTCCACCGCCCTGGGGGGGTAGGTGGGCTGTGGCGTGTAGTCGTCCCCGTTCCAGAGGCCAAAGAACACCCCATCCCACTCCGTCCCTGCGTGGTGGGACGTGCGAATGGGCGAGACCTGAACGCCGAGCCAGAAGTAGTCGTCCCCTGGGTTGACCCAGTCCACGTCGGCGAAGCCGTCGAGGCGGAGGTAGATGTTCGCGCCGTCGTGCTTCACATAGAGGGTCGCCACGCCGTAGGGGTCCGCCTCGCCGTTCTCCATGGGGACCTCCACGGTGAGGGCGTCGTCCCAGGCCCCCGTCATGGGATCGCCGTCGAGCTGGGGATCCTGCACGGCGACGTCCGAGAGCGGGACCGTGAAGGATGCGGGCGCCGCCACGGAAGCGAGGCTGAGCCACACCGCGAGACCCATCATGGCCAGGGTGATGCTTGCCGCCGGAAGGAGCCGTCTCGCCCGCCGTCCTGCCGCCGAGGTGTGGGTCACGTCAGCTCACCCGCCTTGCCGGGGCGGCTGCCCCGGGACCTCCTTCATCCCTCTTCCGGCCTCCTCCCCCTCGCCTCGGACGGCTTGCCGGACGATGAGGAGCGAGTAGCCGTAGGTGATCCATACCCCGCCGACCACGAGGATGATGAGGGTCTGGATGACGAGGCGGTCGCGGGGCAGAAGCGAGGTCGGCGGGGGCGCGGACGTCAGAACGAGGGGCATCCACTCCACGCTGGCGAGGTACCCCTCCTCGCCGGCGAAGGCCGCCCCCACGAGGTACTCCCCCTCATCCCGAGGCATGTAGGTCACCGAGGCCAACCCCTGTTCGTTGGTCAGGACGGACCCCAAGTCGAGGAACCCGAAGGTGGTCTGCGCGAACACGCTGAGGGGGCGGAACGCGAGGGGGCGGGAGCGATCGTCCCGCAGGGTTACGACGATCTCAGAGTCGTTGAGAGGCTCGTTGCCAGCGGGCACGGACATCTCCACGCTGGTCCACCGCCCCTGGGCTGGGAACTGCCCGATCTGCAGGAAGTGAGGCTCCGACTCCAGGACGGTGAAGCTCTCGGACGCGTGAGCGACCTGGAAGCTGAAGGAGCCGTTCGACCTGAGTCGGCTGTCAAAGCTGTCCGCTGAGAGGAGGGGGAAGGAGAACTCGTACACGTAGGACTCGCTCCCTCGGCCGGCCGCCACGTTGAGGACGTCGTTGGTGCCCCCCAGAGTGAGGTCGTTGGCAAATGCTGAATCCGCTCCCGCCAGGAATCCGTCCACCGCCTCCACGGTGTCCTCCGGCATCGAGACGCGGACTACGTTGTATTGCCCATTCCACTCGTCGGCCGCCTGGAATCGGAGTTCTGTCCATCCGGCCCACGGTGTGATCACGGCTGTGTGCATCGTCCGACCGGCGTCCAAGCCGCAGGTGAAGTAGATCAGCGTCTTGGTCAGGGGGTCAAAGAAGTTCTCAAGGTACTCCCCGGGCGAGACGGACCCGTCGGGCTCCGGCAGGGGGGAGGTGGGGCACTCGATGTCCCCACGATGCGTGGCCTGTGCAGGCCCAGCAAGGTCTGCGGGTCCGGGGAGGGTGATGAGGCCCAAAAGCAGGGCCGATGCGAAGAGGGAGAGGACGAGGCCGCGCCTCAAGCCGTCACCTCCTCCGCTTCCACCGCCGCCTCGGCCGGCACCTCCGCCTCCTGGACCTCCCACATGGACACGATGGGGAAGAGCTTGGAGAAGATGGCGTACATTAGGGCGAACCCCGCAATGGACGCCGCCGTAATGGACCACTCAACCCACGTGGGCTGGTAGGCGCCCCACTCGAAGGGGAGCAGGGGGACGGTCATGCTGGGCACGACGATCAGGAACCGTTCGACCCACATCGCCACGTCCACCAGGATGGCAGAGACGACGATCCAGGGGATGGTGCGGGTGCGCTTCATGCTCAGCAGGAAGGCGGGGAGGATGAATCCCCCCACGAACATGCTCCAGAACAACGCCCCGTAGGGCCACCCTGAGAGGGCCGTCAGCCACAGGACATCCTCCGTCTGGCTCCCGTAGGCGGCCGTCAGGTAGTCGCTCAGGCTGAAGTAGATGATGGCGATGTCCAGGACGAGGAGGAGAATCCCCAGGTTGCGGAAGTGCCTCAGGGTGATGTACTTCTCCAGGTGGTAGACCTTGCGGAAGATGGCCATGGCGATGAGGAGGGTGGCAATGCCCGAGAAGATGGCCCCCACGACGAAGTAGGGCCCGTAGATGGCCGTATGCCACCCCACCCGCAAAGTCATGCCGAAGATCCACGAGACCACCGTGTGGACGGAGACCGCCACGGGGATGATAATGATGGCCATGATGCCGATGGCCTTGTGGAGCCCCATCCTCTGCAGGCGACTCCCCGTCCAGCGCCTTGACAGGAGCGTATAGAGGAAATTACGGAATCGTCCCAGCTTGTACTTCATCCGCAGGATGGCGGCGTCCGGGATCATGGGGAGGCTCAGGTAGATGATGCTCCCCGTGAGGTAGGTGAAGATGCTGATGAAGTCCCACAGGATGGCGGACTCGATGCGCCCGAAGACGAAGACGTTGGCCACGCGATCGGGACGGCCGATGTCAATGACGGGGAAGGCCGCCGCGATGAGGATGGCGATGACGGTGATGGACTCCGCCATGCGCGTGATGGGGCGCCTCCACTCCGCCCCGCTCACCCGCAGGATGGCGGAGATAAGCGTGCCCGCGTGGCTAATTCCGATGAAGAACACGAAGTTGGAGATGTAAAGGCCCCAGCTCACCCGGTCGTTCATCCCGGTGACGGCGAGGCCCTGCCTCAGCTGGACGACGTATCCGGCGATCCCCACGGCGACAATGGCCGCCAGAATGCCGCAAACCACGTAGAAGCGCCAGGTCGTTCTCTGGAGGGGAGCGACCAGTACCGGGTCGGCCTGCATCTCCTCCAGGTCACCCGCTCCTGGGAGGCAGATACCACAGGCGGGGATGGGTCCCCAGCTCCTCCTTGAAGCGGAACCCTCCTCGCTCCCGCAGCGTCTTTGCCAGGGGGATCGTCCTCACGCCGTTGGAGACGGCGTCCTCCCGCATGTCCCCGAAGTAGATGACCCCCTCTCCCATCTCCTTCGTACACGCCCGCACGCAGGCAGGCAGCTTGCCCTCCTTGGCGTAGTGGGCGCAGAACATGCACTTCTCCACCACGCCCACGCGGTGAGGCCACGGCTCGTCGATGCTGTACGTGTGATCCAACTCCTCCGGCGTGTGGCTGGGCTCGCCCCAGTTGAAGGAGCGTGCCTGGTAGGGGCACGCGGCCATGCAGTAACGGCACCCGATGCACCGTTCGTGGTCGATGAAGACGACCCCGTCGTCGCGACGGAAGGTGGCCCCCACGGGGCACACCTTGACGCACGGCGGGTTCTCGCATTGATGGCAGGGGCTCGGAAGAAAGTAAGACGCCCCCAACTCGTCCTCGACCTTGAGGACCTTGATCCACTCCTGGCCCTCGGGCACGAAGTGTTCCGTGCTGCAGCCCTTCGTGCACTCGCCGCACCCGTCGCACCCGGCTAGGTCGATCACCATTACCCACTGGCTTTCATCCCCCGAGACGGCCCGAAGGTCTTCGGTGGAGAAGCCCACGACCTCAAGGATGCGGTCCGACAGGAGCATCCCCATGGCCCCGGCCGCGACCCCCGAGGAGGCCAGGCGGAGAAACCGCCGCCGGCTGACCCCGGGGTCCCTCGACTCGTTCGTCACTCGTCTTCCTCCTCTCCGCCTTTCCAGTTCACGCGATACTCGCAATAGGGGTGGCCGTGTCCCATGCAGGCCAGTCGTTCGTGGACCACCCCCGGCCCCAGGGTCTCGGCGACGCCTTCGTGGAAGCCAGCATCCAGGTGGTCGCAGATCTTGTCCGGATACTTCAGGGCCAGTTCCTGGAAGGGGCACACGAAGGAGCGATACTGGACGTGATCCTCGGTCTTCTCCGTCACCGACGCGATCAAGCCCATGGTGGCCATGGCCCCCTCCACGTAGTGGCGCACGAAGCGCTCCGGATTCCACTGTGCAAAGCCCTCCTGTCGGCGCAGGGCGTTGGCGAGATCTGCCCCGGTTCGGTGCCCCGCGTCGTACAAGACCCGTCGCATCTCCGCCTTCGGGAGGGCGGCGTCCACGACGCCGAGGAGGATCTCCGAGAGCATCTCGTATCGACGGGGAGGGAAGCTCTCCACCAACTCCTTCTGGCGGAGGTGGTACCGAATGGGCGGACGCCCAACCTCGCCCTCCCGGGGCGCGGTCAGCTTCTGAACCAGGCCGTCCCCGACCAGGATGTTCAGGTGGTATCGGACCGTGACGGTATGAAGGTCAACGGCCTCCGCCAGCTCCGAAACGTCCCGGTCTCCCTGGAGAAGCTCCCGGAGGATCTTCAGCCGGGCCTCGCTTCCCAAGGCGTGGAATGCGAAGGCGCGGACCCGCCTGGCCTCGTCCTCCGCGTCCAGCACCTTGGGGGTTTGTCCCGCGGCCATCCACGTGCACCCGGTCCGAGGCCCGGCGTCGCGGCACCTCGGGTTTGGATGAAAAATCTGATTATAATGAGGGGTCACATAACTATCATATATGCTTTATATAGAGTACATTCAGCAGGACTAACTCAGGGCCCCCGCTCGGGGCCGCGGGGATTCTCCTTGTTGAGGGCCGAGAAGAAAGCATTCGTTAGCTTGGCAGTGGTGAGCCTCGTAAGCGCCCTGTTCCTGGCCGTGGCGCCTACGGCGGCTGAAGAGGTTGGACTCGGAGGGGGGCCATCCCCTGCCTCCGTCGTCGACCCCAACGTAGCTCGCTTCGAGGCCATTCCGGGTTCCATCAATCTGAACCGGACCACCACGGTGGAGGTCGAGATCAACTCGAGCTACGGCGCCGGACTAGATGACTACCTCGTGACGGTCAAGGCTC
>CAYGBN010000024.1:2321-27773 GCA_964348155.1 uncultured Methanomassiliicoccales archaeon | reverse complement strand
CTCGACCGCCGGCTTAGGAGGCCGGTGCCATATCCAGACTAGGCCACGCGTCCCGTCCGTCCAGCCTCTCCCTCGTATTTAACCGTACTTTGCAGGCTCAGCGAGAGGAGCGTCTTATAGCGAGGCCGTGATGGCCGCTTCATGGGGGACCCCGATGCCTTCACAACAACCATTCAGGGGCTTCCCTGCCACGTCGTCGTCGACCGCTGGGTCCACGGCCTAGCCGGGGGAGGGCTCCGCTTTCACCCCGACGTCACCCCCTCGGAGCTGCAGCAGCTGGCCCGCACGATGACGCACAAGTGGGCGATCTTGGGGGTGCCCATGGGAGGCTGCAAGCTCGGGGTCCGAGGCGATCCTGCCTTGGTCGAGAAGCGCGAGGTCCTGAAGGCCTTTGCACAGGAGGCCGGGGGCTTCCTTCGGGATCGCGTCGTCACCGGCCCCGACATGGGGACCACGGCGAGGGACATGAGCGCCTTCTTTCGCACCATGGGCCAGGACGGCTATGAGGTCGCGGCCTCGCGTCTTTCCTCCCTGGGACACGCCCCCTCCTCAAGGGCGACCTATCGTCGCGTCATGCGAGCCCTCCAATCGGACATCACGGGGGTGGCGGTGGCCCATGCAGCGGCGCGGGGGTGGGAGATCGTGGGCCGGCTGTTGGAGGGAGCCACCGTCTCCGTCCAGGGCTACGGCAGCGTGGGTCGTGCGGCGGCGAGGGAACTCACTCGCATGGGGGCCCGAGTCGTTGCCGTGGCAGACGTGGAGGGGTGCATCTCCCGCCCTGAGGGGTTGAACCCCCATGAGCTAACGAGCTCTGAGGCGGGCATCCTCGACCGCGACCGCCTGCCCCCTGGGACGAAGCGGCTGCCCCGCGACGAGTGGCTCAACACCGCAGCGGAGATCCTCGTCCCCGCAGCAATCGCGGGGGCCATCCAGTCCGAAGACGTGGGACGCCTGCAAGCCGAAATGGTCGTGGAGGCGGCCAACGTCCCGGTCCCCGAGGAGGTGGAGCGCCAGCTTCACGCCAACGGCGTCCTGGTCCTCCCGGACTTCGTGGTGAACGGGGGCCTTGCCGCCACGTTTGGCGTTCTCGTCACTGGGCCGTGGGAGGACCCGGGAAGCGTGCGGGAGGAGGTCCTTCGACGCGTCGTCGCGGCCACGGAACGCGTCGCGGAGGAGGCGGTCCGTGGGGGCCGATTGCCCCGTGAGGTGGCCGTGGAACTCGCTGAGACGCGGCGGGAGGACTAGTCCTCCTGGGCCTTTTCCTCCTCCGCTTCCTTCCCCTCTTCCTCCTCTTTCTGGGCGTACTCCTCCACGAAGCGGACGGTCTTCAGCTTTGCCAGCTCCCGGAGGTCACTGACGACACGGTACTTCCCCACGAACCACTTCTCGTCGTACTTGCATACCTCCGGCACCACGATATCCGCCACCCCCTTCTGGACCTTAATCTGGAACTCGCTGGGGTCTCCATAGTCCATGGCGAGAACCGCCTGCACCTTCGCCTTGGGACCCTTCACCCGCTTCATCACCTGGAACTTGTATCGGAGGGTTCTCCCGGCCAGTCGGTTGTTGAAATCCACGCGGACCCGACCAGCGGTGACTGCCATGACGGTGCCGTGGCGGTTCTTGATGTGGACCTCCATCCCCGGGTGGGGGTCGATCTCCTGCCGATGAAACTCCCGGAGGGGGAAGAGCTCCACGAGCTTCGGATCCCGCTCCCCCATGCCCTTCTCCGGCGGGATCTCTACCTCCTGTTCCTCCCCCACCGCGACGCCCACGAGGGCCTCGTCCAATCCCTTCATAAGCCGCTCGTGCCCCACGACGGTGGGGACCTCCCCGTAGGCGCGGTTCTCGTCGAACAGGTCGTTCTCCTTGGCCAGCTCCTCGTCCGTGGTGTCGAAGAGCTCCTCCTGCCCGCCGGGATGGGAGATCCACCCCTCATACTCCAGGTAGACGAGGTCCCCGTCCTTCACCTTCTCCGCCATGGGGTCACCCGAGGCTGTGCCAACCCTGCCGGCTCAATAAAGCTTTGGCGCTACCGGTGGATCTCGAAGCCTAGGGACTCGGAGATGGCCTTGTAGCGGTTGCGGATGGTCACCTCCGTGACCCCCGCCACGTCCGCCACGTCCTTCTGCGTGCATGGCCGGCCGCAGAGCATGGCGGCGATGTAGATGGTGGCGGCGGCCACGCCCGAGGGAGCCACGCCGGAAGCGAGCTCGTTTCGCTCCACGTCCTCCAGGATCTCCTTGGCCCTGCGCTGGACCTCCATGTCCAACCGGAGCTTGTTGCAGAAGCGGGCGATGTAGTCCCCCGGCGACTGCGGAAGCAGCTTCAGCCCCAGCTCTCGGGTGAGGGTCCGGTAGGTCCGGCCGATGGACTTGCGGTCCACGTTGGACTTGTCCGCGATCTCGTCCAGGGTGCGCGGAACCCCGCACTGCCGGCACGCGGCGTAGAGGGTGGCGGCCACGACCTCGTCGATGCTGCGTCCCCGCACCAGGTTCTTCGTGGAGGCCTTCCTGTAGAGGACGGCGGCGCTCTCCCGCACGTGCCGGGGAAGTCCCATCTTGGAGGCCATGGTGTTGATCTCCGTCAGCCCCTGGGCCAGGCTGCGCTCGCCGGACTTGGAGGTGCGAATGCGGTGCTGCCACTTCCGGAGACGGTAGATCTGGGCCCGGCTGCGGTGGGGGATGGTTCGGCCGTAGGCGTCCTTGTTCCGCCAGCCGATCTGGGTGGAGAGACCCTTGTCATGGCTCATGATGGTGGAGGGCGGTCCCGCCCGCTCCCGGGCCTCGCGCTGCTCGGAGTCGAAGGCCCGCCACTCGGGCCCCTCGTCGATCATCCGATCGTCCAAGACCAGTCCGCAGTCCTCGCAGATCAGCTCCGCGCGCTCGTAGTCGTGGATGAGATGCGGGCTGTCGCACTCGGGACAGCGAGTGATAATGTCCACTTCTTTCATCGTCGGGCCTTTCTAGGGAACCCAAAATACTTAAATATTGCTGAGACGCCCAGGGCGTGTCTGGCCATGGCCTGGCAGGCCTCACAGCTTGTAGCCAATCTCCCGCAGGAGAGCCCGGCGGGCCTTCGCGTCCTCCGCCGTCTCGATGCCCTTGGCGGCCGTCCCGTCGATAACCCCCACGACGCCCCGGCCCTCGCCGTGCGTGGCCACGAGAACCGTCAGGGGGTTCGCCGTGGCGGCGAAGACCGTGCACACCTCGGGAACCGCCTTGATGGCGCCCAGGAGGTTCACGGGATACGCCTCCCGCACCAGGACGACGAAGGTGTGCCCGGCCCCGATCGCCAGAGCGTTCTTCGCCGCCAGGTCCTTCAGCTCGTCGTCGTTGCCCTCCGCCCGGACGAGACAGGGCCCGGAGGCCTCGCAGAACGCGGCGCCGAAACGGATGCCGGGGACGGCGTTCACCATGGCCTCGTACAGGTCCTCTGCGGTCTTGATGAAGTGCGTCTGCCCCAGGACGACGTTCACGCTCTCGGGCATCTCCACGGCGACGGTCTCCACGTCCATGGCCTCACCGAGAAGGGCATCCTCCCTCCGAGCATGAGGGTTTCGGACGGCCCGCTGCGCCGCGCGGCCGAACGAAGGCTTAAGGCTGGCCTCCGCGTAACAGGGGGGATGGCCCAGGCGATCCCCCAGGCAGGGCAGGCCGCCCCTGACTTCACGCTGCCCTCGGACACGGGGGAGGCGATCGCCCTCCGGGACCTGCGTGGAAGGAACGTCGTTCTCTACTTCTACCCCAAGGACATGACGCCCGGTTGCACGAAGGAGGCGTGCGGTTTTCGCGACGACCTGGAGACATTCCAGGGCGAGGACACCGTCATCTTGGGCGTAAGCCTGGACGACCTGGCGTCGCACGGGAAGTTTCGGGCGAAGCACTCCCTCAACTTTCCCCTGCTGAGCGACACGGACGCCGCGGTCTCCAAGGCCTACGGGGCGTACCGGTTGAAGAAGCTCTACGGGAAGGAGTACTACGGCATCGTACGAAGCACCTTCATCATCGACGCGAAGGGGGTCATCCGGAAGGTCTTCCCCCGCGTGAAGGTCGACGGGCACAAGGAGGAGGTCCTCTCCTTCATCCGCGAGAACCTGTGAGGGGCCAGAGGCTCCCGGGAGAACCACTGCACAACCCTTAAATAGCCCCCCCCTCTATTCTTCGTGAAGCGTTTTTACCCCTTTCTGGGTGTGTGTGATGACGGAACCTGGCAAGGAAGTCCGGACGGGAACGACCACTCTGGGCCTCGTCTGCAAGGACGGGGTGGTCTTGGCGGCTGAGCGACGCGCCACCATGGGCAACCTCATCGGCCACAAGGTGACGAAGAAGATCTTCCGCCTCGACGAGAACCTGGGCATCACCACCGCGGGACTGGTGGGGGACCTCCAGACCCTCACCCGCTATATCACGGCGGAGGTGGAGCTCTACAGGCTGAAGCGGAAGAAGTCCATGCCCGTGGAGGCGGTGGCCACCCTTACCAGCAACATCCTCTCCGGACGGCGGTTCGCTCCCTACCTCGTCCAGCTCGTCATCGGCGGGGTGGATGACGAGGGCGGGCACGTCTACTCCCTTGACCTCGCCGGGGGCTCCATTCCCGACAGCTACGTCACGACGGGCTCCGGCTCCCCCTTCGTCTTCGGGGTGCTGGAGGACCGGTACGAGGAGGGCTTGAGCGTGGACGAGGGCCTGGACCTCGCCGTGCGGGCCGTCACGGCCGCCATGAAGCGGGACGCGGCCTCCGGGGACGGCGTGGACGTCGTCAAGATCACCCCGGAGGGGTACTTCGAGGTCTCCGACGAGGAGGTCGAGAAGCGCAAGAAGAAGATGAAGCTGAACTAGCTCCCCTTACGCGCACCTGGGTGTTGTACCCGTGACATTGGATTCAGTCATTGCTGAGGCCAAGGAAATCGTGAAGAAGGTCGTCCCAGCCAGCGTGGAGCTTACCCACATCGACTTCGAGGGCCCCGTCGTCGTCATCTACACCCGGAACATGGAGGTTTTCGCGGACAATCAGGACATCGTCCGTCAGCTGGCCCAGGGCCTTCGGCGCCGCGTGGCCATCCGGCCCGATCCTTCCCTCCTGGTGGAACCTGAGGAGGCGGAGGACACCATCCGGGGGCTGATCCCCGAGGACGCGGAGATCCAGAACATCTACTTCGAGCCCGAGACGGGGGAGGTCACCATCGAGGCCCTCTCCCCGGGCCTGGTCATCGGGAAGCAGGGCGCCGTCCTCAACGAGATCAAGAAGCGCATCGGTTGGGTCCCGAAGGTCGTCCGCGCGCCTCCCATCCCCTCCAAGACAGTGGCGGAGATTCGCCAGTACCTCCGAACGGTGCACGATGAGCGTCAGGACTTCCTCCATCGCACCGGGCGACGCATCTCCCGCGAGCCCGCCCCGGGCGAGCAGTACGTCCGGATCACAAGCCTGGGAGGCTTCCGCCAGGTGGGGCGCTCCGCCCTCCTGCTGAGCACCCGGGAGAGCAAGGTGATGGTGGACTGCGGGGTGGATGTGAGCTCCGAGAACAACGGGACGCCCTACCTTCACGCCCCCGAGGTCCTCCCCCTGGAGTCCCTGGACGCCGTGGTCCTCACCCACGCCCACCTGGACCACTGCGGCATCGCCCCGGTCCTCTACAAGTATGGCTACGACGGCCCCATCTACACCACGCCGCCCACGCGGGACCTGGCCTCCCTCCTCCAGATCGACTACATCAAGGTCGCCTTCGGCGAGGCAAAAAAGCCGCCCTACGAGTCCCCCCAGATTCGGAACGCCGTCAAGTCCACCATCCCCCTGAAGTACGGGGAGACTACGGACATCGCCCCCGACGTGCGCCTCACGCTGCAGAACGCGGGCCATATCCTCGGCAGCGCCACGGCCCACTTCCACATCGGGGACGGTCTGTACAACGTGGCCGTCTCCGGCGACATCAAGTTCGAACGGACCTGGCTCTTCAACCCGGCCGTGAACAAGTTCCCCCGCATCGAGACCCTGGTCATGGAGTCCACCTACGGGGGGTACCACGACACGCAGCCCAAGCGCCAGGACGCCGCAGCCCGGTTGCGGGCCATCGCCCAGCGGGTCCTGGGCCGCGGCGGGAAGCTCCTGGTCCCCGTGTTCGCCGTGGGCCGCTCCCAGGAGGTCATGCTCGTCCTGGAGGAGGCCATGCGCCGCGGGCGGATCCCCCAGGTCCCCGTCCACCTGGACGGCATGATCTGGGAAGCCACGGCCATCCACACGGCCTACCCGGAGTACCTGAACAACCAGCTGCGCACGCAGATCTTCCAGACGGGGGAGAACCCCTTCCTCTCGCCCATCTTCGAGCGGGTGGACAGCAGCGACAAGCGCATCTCCATCGCCGACGATCCCGACTCCTGCGTGGTGCTGGCCACCAGCGGCATGATGAACGGCGGCCCCATCATGGAGTACTTCAAGGCCTGGGCCGACAACCCCAAGCACGCGCTGGTCTTCGTGGGCTTCAACGCCGAGGGGACCTTGGCCCGCCGCATCCAGAAGAAGGCCCACGAGGTCACGGTCATGGATCGGGGGAAGCCCCTGACCCTGAAGGTCAAGATGGACGTAGAGACCATCGACGGCTTCTCGGGCCACTCCGACCGCCTGCAGCTCCTCAACTACGTGGGGAGCATGGAGCCGCGGCCAGAGCGGGTGCTCATCGGGCACGGGGAGGAGCACAAGTGCCTGGACCTGGCCTCCAGCCTCTACAAGAAGTTTGGGATGGAGACCCGGGCCCCCATGAACCTGGAGACGGTCCGCCTTAAGTAGGCCCCCTCGCGGGGTGGGCCGCGACTATTCCCTCCCGGCAAACTGCGAGACCGATAGGGTGTTCCCATCCGGGTCGGAGAACCAGGCCACCCGGGTGCCGTCGTCCGCCGTCCAGATGCCGAGGTCGTCCTGGTCGAAGCCCTCGTAACGATTGAAATCGACGCCCCGTTCGCGCAGACCCTTCACCGTTGGCGATGTCCGGGACGACCCATCCAAGGACGGTGTACGGCGCCTGCACTGGTTCGTGGACTTTCGTGATTCGCAGCATCGTGTCATGGGCCCGGAAGACGAGGGCCCCCGGCTCTTCGCCTTCCAACTCCAGTCCCAGCACGTCCCGATAGAAGGGAGCGGCCCTCGCCAGGTCCGTGACGGCCACGAAGGCGATGACGTCGCGCTGTCCGAGCATACCCGCGGCATGACCGCCCTCGCCAAAAAGGGGGCGGGCACGGAGGGCCAGGAGCCAGGCGCTTGCCCCCTCATGGCAGGGGGGTGGCGACACGGGCAGAGAGGATTCGAACCTTCCTGGGGCCAGCCATGAATTCCTGGCAAGGCTGGCGGGCACGTACGTGACGGAGACTCGCTGCCGTGCGAGGTCGGAGGACGACTTCGACGTGACCCCGAGCGAGGCGACGTTCACGAGCTTGCTGGACGGCCGCTTCCTCCAGGAGGAGCACGAAGGCACGATGTTTGGGCAGCCTTTCCGACGGCACAAGCTCTTCGGCTACAACAATGCGACGGGGGAGTTCGAGGCCATCTGGCTCCATGGCCTCCATGGGGAAGCCCCTTAAGTCCACAGCGTGCTCTCCCCACGAGCCACCGTGTTGGACTCCCACTACGAGAGGGTGAAGGACCTCCTCCCACGGGATGAGTTCGAAGCCCAGGTCCGCGCGGAGATGGAGGCGTGGGGTGGGTTGCTGGAGGAGGACACGGCCGCCCTCCTGGTGGTGGACGCGCTGGGGCGGAACGAGGTGGCCTTCCGGCACGTGGAGGACCTCTACGAGGGAGGCGACGCGCTACTCCGGGTGAGGGTGGATTCGGTGGAGGAGGTCCGGACCTTCAGCCGGAAGGATGGGAGCGAGGGGCGGGTCATCAACCTCACGGTCTCCGACGACACGGGCGACGTCCGCCTGGCCCTATGGGATGAGGAGGTGGATCTCGTGCTCGGGGGGACCGTTGGCGTGGGCTCCCGGATCCGGATCATCGACGGCTACGTCCGGCGCGGTCCCTTTGGACTGGAGGTGTCCAGCGGGAAGTGGGGGGTCGTCCTGCCCGAGGAGGGGCAGCGGCCCGGTTAATTGCCGGCGGCGATTTCAAGGCCTGATTTTCAGTCCCGATGCGCGGACCGTCACGTTAAATAGGCCGCAGCTGGAACGTGCCCCGCAGGACACGGAGAGGCATCGCAATGCGGTATCAGAGACTCCTCGCCCGACACGAGGTTCGTCAGCTCATGCTGGCTAGCTTCCTTCGGGGCCGAACCGCCCTTGAACTCAGCGAAGGGACGGGCATCCCCATCGCCCGCTGCTATCGCCTGTTGTGGAAGCTGCGGGCGGCCGGGCTCATGCACGTGGAGGGCGCCTACGTGTCGGCGCGGGGTCGCACCAAGCTGCGGTTCCGGGCCCGCCTCGAGGGGTTGGAGCTCTTTCTACGGGACAACCACCTCATGGCGCGGATTCGTCGCTCGCGCGTCCTGGGCTCCTCCCGAGGCTAGGTGGTATCACCGTGGATTCTCAGCATCAGCAATCAGAGCGAATAATCTCCCCGGACCGCTTATATAGCGTGGGCACGGGTGGTCGCCTGGAAGGAGGACTGCCTTCGGATGGATCCCTTGGAAGCATCCCGGCTGATCACCGACGAATACTCGGCCAAGATTCTCGTGGCAACGTACAAGAAGGCCAAGAGCGCCATCGAGCTGAGCCGGGAGTACGGGATCCCCATCGCGGCGTGCTACCGCCGCATCCACGCGCTGGAAAAGGCCGGTCTGCTGAGCTGCGTGGAGCGGGCCCTGACCCAGAAGGGAAAGCGCATCAGCCTGTACATGTCCCAGCTGCGCAACGCGTACATCTTTTTCGAGAACGGGAAGCTGCGCGTGCGCTTTCAGCTGGCGTCTGGCGTCACCCAGGACTTCGGGGGTGACTGGAAGGCCCTCGAGTCGGAGAAGTCACGATAACCCCTCCTCCACAACCCAAGGCAGGCCCACTTTCTGGGCCTGCCACCCCCTCTCACCAGTCTGAACCGTCCGAGGCCTCCAGGCCCCCCCAGCAGCGGCCGACCTCCCGGATAACTTCTTTAGGCGACGCCACCTTCCCACACCGGTCATCATGGACTTCGTGGGGAGGGACCTCATCTCCATCGTCGACCTTTCGCAGGAGGCCATCTTTCAGGTCCTCGAGGCCGCCCGGGAGATGATCCCCGTGGCGCGGGGGGAGGCGCCGGACGAGCGGCTTCGCGGACGGGTCGTAGCGACCCTGTTCTTCGAACCCAGCACCCGCACGCGTCTCTCCTTCGAGGCCGCCACCCATCGCCTGGGGGGGCACGTCCTGACCTTCGGGGCCCCGGAGGTGACGTCCGTCGCCAAGGGGGAGACGCTGGCGGATACGGTGCGGATGGTGGAGGCGTACTCGGACCTCATCGTCCTGCGGCACCCGCAGGAGGGCGCCGCCCGGCTGGCGGCGGAGTTCGCCGGCGTCCCCGTGATCAACGCGGGAGACGGGGCAGGCCAGCATCCCACGCAGACGCTGCTGGACCTCTTCACCATCTGGGACGAGAAGGGGAAGGTGGAGGACATCCACGTCGTCCTTTTGGGGGACCTGAAGTACGGGCGGACGGTGCACTCCCTCTCCTACGCCCTGGCCCTCCTGGGGGCGGACCTCACCTTCGTCGCCCCTCCCACCCTCCAGATGCCCAAAGAGATCGTGGACCGGGTGCGGGAGCTGGGGAAGGAGCCCAGGCAGCTGGAGGACCCGCGAGAGGCCATCCAGGAGGCCGACATCCTGTACGTCACCCGCATCCAGAAGGAGCGGTTCCCCGATCCCGCGGAGTACCAGAAGGTGGCCGGCTCCTACCGGGTGGACCTCACCCTCCTGCGGGACGGGGGCAAGGACCTCGCCGTGATGCACCCCCTGCCCCGGGTGGGAGAGATCGCCGCCGAGGTGGACCGCACGCCCCACGCTCTCTACTTCCGCCAGGCCTTCAACGGCGTCCCCGTGCGGATGGCCCTCCTCGGCTTGACTCTGGGGGCCTGAGATGAAGGAGCTGAAGGTCACCCCCATCAAGAACGGGACGGTCATCGACCACATCGCCCCGGGGATGGCCCTGAAGGTGCTGAAAATCCTGGGGATTGGGGAGGACCTCCAGTCCACGGTGAGCGTGGTCCTCCACGTGCCCAGCGGGAAGAAGGCGTGGAAGGACATCCTGAAGGTGGAGGACCGGGAGCTGAGCCCCCGGGAGGTGGACAAGATCGCCCTCATCGCACCCGACGCCACCATCAACATCATCCGGAACTACAGCGTGGCGGAGAAGTACGAGGTCCACGTCCCGGACGTCGCCCGTGGCATTCTCCGGTGCGCCAACCCGAGCTGCATCACCAACAGCCACGAGCCAGTGGAGTCGGAGTTCCGCGTGGTGTCCCAGGACCCCCTCCGGGTCCGCTGCAGGTACTGCGAGCGTGAGCTGGAGGACGTTGCCGCCAACATCCTGTAGAGGGGGAGAGGGATCGCTATGATGTATGTTTCACTAATACTAGGTTCACCTACTTACTGAAACGAAACCTTTATTGACTCCCTTCTCTTTCCCCCCCCGTGGCGCCCATGGCGGAGAAGATCGTGGAGGCGGTGAAGAGGGGGAGCGTGGAGGAGGTTCAACGGCTCCTCGAGGAGGATCCCCACCTGCTGGACGTGGAGACGCCGGAGGGCAGCTTGCTCCTTTTGGCTGTTTACCACGGTGCGGCGGAGGTGGCCTCTCTCCTCGCCTCCCGGATGCCCAGGTTGACGGTCTTCGAGGCGTCGGCTGTGGGGGAGGAAGGCCGGCTTCGCGACCTTTTGAAGAGCGACGGCGACCTCGTCCATGCCATGAATGAGCAGGGCTTCACCCCCCTGGGCCTGGCGGCCTTCTTCGGCCACGAGGACGTCCTCCGAACGCTCTTGGACCGCGGAGCGGAGGTGGACCGCGTCATGGAGAGCCCCAACTCGAACACGGCGCTGGACGCGGCTGTGGCGGCGGACCACCTGGCCGCGGCAAGGCTCCTCCTCGACGGCGGCGCGAACGTAAACGTCCAAGCGGCCCGGGGGCACACGCCCCTGCACAAGGCGGCCTTCGGCGGGAACGCTGAGATGGTTCGTCTTCTCCTGAACCGGGGGGCCGATCCCATGCGGGAGACGGAGGAGGGGCGGAGGCCCCTCGACATCGCGGAGGAGAGGGGGCATGCCGCCGCGGCGGCCGTTCTTCGCGAGCACGGGGCCTAGGCCTAGCCCTTGGGCGGGCCAGAAAAGCTTAAGTCCCCGCATCGCCTGCTGCCCCCTCCAGAAGGGATGGGCATGCTGCGGGAAATCTCCGACCTGATAGGGCTAACAGTCTACACCCAACACGGCGCCTTCTTGGGCAGCGTGAGCAACGTCATCCTGGACGTCGAGCGAGGGAAGGTGGACGGGCTCTACCTGGCCGACACGAGCGCGGCCTTGGTGGACGGCGGGAAGGCCATCAGTGTCCCCTATCGATGGGTCCAGAGCGTGGGGGACATCGTCATCCTGCGGACCTTCCCCAAGCGGGTGACCATGCGCAGGCTACCCGGGAAGGCGGCGCCCGTCGTCCCTCAAGGGTAGGAGGGGCGTCGCTCCTCCTTGCCCGCCTCCACGTTGGCCTGCAGGGCCAGTCCGTGGAGGAGGGAGGAGAGGCGGTTCAGGTAGCGCATGATGGTGGGGCTGACCTTTTCGCGGCCCGAGAGGGCCACCACCCTCCGCTCCGCCCTCCGAGCCACCGCTCGGGCGTAGTGCAACAGGGCGGCCTCGCGGGATCCACCGGGGAGGACGAAGGCATTCTGGGGTCCCGCGGCCTCGTCCGCCCGCCGGAGGGCCTCCTCCAACGCGCCCACCCGCTCCTCCGCCAGGGGGTTGAAGGCCTTCACCCGACGTCCCTTGGGAGGCAGGCTCAGCTCCGCCCCCACGGTGAAGAGGTCGTTCTGAACCTGGAGGAGGATCTCCGTGGCCTCCCCCGGGGGCAGGAAGGCGCCCACCACGCCAAGGATGGCGTTGAGCTCGTCCACCTCCCCCATGGCCTCCACCCTGAGGTCGTCCTTCCTGACGCGGGGCCCCATGAGGTCCGTCTCGCCCCGGTCACCCCGGCCCGTGAAGAGGGGCATGGGGCCGGCAAGGCCCACCTCATCCTTATAGGTGGGCCCCCATTGGCGGGCCGCCGGAAGGAGAGGGATGGAGTACGAATTCGCTCTGCTCGAAGCGGGGCTGCTGAAGCCCCATGAGCGCTCCATCCCCGAGCTGCTCAGGGAGACGACGGAGGCCATCCGGGCGGACGGCTTCGTCCGGGCGCCCATCCTTGCAGAAAACCGCCACTACATCATCCTGGACGGCCACCACCGGTACGAGGCCCTCCTCGCCCTGGGCTGCTCCCGGATTCCCGTCTACCTGGTGGACTACGCTCACGACGACGTCCAGGTGGAGACGTGGCCCGGGGCCATCCTAGACCACGTGACGAAGGAGGAGGTGGTGGAGAGGGCGCTGAGCGGGGAGACGTTCCCTCCCAAGACGACCCGCCACGTACTCAGGACCCCTCTTCCGGACGCTCCCGTGGAGCTGGGGGAGCTCCGTTAGCCCCCTCGCGCAACGCCTTCCCCCCGGAGGCGGGACCCACACGAGCGGGACCGGAGAACCCCCGCCGCAACCCCTCCCCCTGCAGCAGGCGGTCCAGGAAGACCGCCAGGGCCGCCACTTCCGAGTGTGGCTGGTTGCCGACGGCGACGTTGTGATCCGCCAGGCCGTACAGCTCGCCGGGGACCTTCTCGGCCCCCACGACGATGAGGAGGTCGTGGGCGGGGAGGCGCTTTAGGACCTCGTCGACGGGCTTCCCGTACATCGTCAGGTGCACGATGGAACCTTCCCATCGGCGGATCGCCCGGCGCCACGACACGCCCGTTCGAATGGCGAAGGGGCCTCCGAAGCGGTCGACTACGTCGCGGACGCGGTTCTCCAGGTCGAGGTCCTCCCGATCCACCCAGATCTCCTGGGCCCCGAACGCTCGCGCCACCAGGGCCACGTGCATGGTGACCCTCCGGTCCCGTGGGATGCGGTGCCCCACCCGAAGAACGGTCAACCGGCGCCCCGCCGCGGCGGCCATGCGAGGGCGGAGGGCCCGGCCCCCCTTAAGGTTCGTCGCGCGGTGGACGCGCCGCGTGGGGGGGAAGGGAGCCTCGGGGAACTACTCCTCGAACCGCTCGACGCGGTGCCCGCGGAAGTCGAGCCGGGAGGAGCGCTTGATGACGCTTCGGAGCATCACCTGGCTCATCCCCAGTTCCTCCGCCAGGTCGCCGGCGAACTTGCCGTGCTTGCCCACGGCCTCGAAGATGCGCCCCTCCATCTTCCGGTAGTCCCCGTCCGGCATCATCGCCACCGTGAGGACGTCGCTGATCTCGTACACCGGCGCGGAGGCGCTGATGTGAAGGCTCGTGTAAAAGGAGTGGTAGGCCTTGACCGGCCCCCCGTCCCCCGCCTGCCACTTCGTCTCAACGAGACGCATCTTCTCAAACAGGCGGAGGGCCTCCAACCCCTCCTCCCCGTACTTCTCCGTGATCTCCCCCTCGGTGAGCCACTCGTGCGTGAGCTCCTTAAAGATCTCCTTCTTCTTGTCGGTGTCAACGGCCCGGAGGATGGGGACGAGGTCGGAGGGCTCGTTGATCACCTTGATTCTATTCATAAGTCTCCTTGCTGCGTAAAGCGCGTCTGGAGATAAAAAGATTGGCTACTCCTCCTGGCCACCGCCTCGGAGGACCTCCAGAAAGCGCTCAAAGAGCCTCCTTTCCTCCGCCAACTTGTCCCGCTCCAGCTCCGCCTGGGCCAGGGAGGCGATGGCCCCCGAACCCAGGCCGTAGCCCGAAGGCCGCTCCCCGCCCAGCCGCTCCGCTAGGGCGGCCTCCCGGTCACGGAGGTAGCGGTGAATCCTCCGGCTCGCCAACGCGTCGAGGGCGTCATCCCGCCAGGAGTGGCCCTCCTCCGTCCCGGCCATCTGCTCCTGCAGCCGGCGCGTGGCGGACGCCCGCTCGTAGCCCTCGCGGACGGCGTAGACGGCCCCCTTCAGGTTCTCCCAGCGAGAGGGGAGAGAGCCCGGTCCCAGCGCCTCGATAGGGGGCAAGACGGCGGAGGGCCGGTAGAGGAGGTTCAGCGAGAGGTGGGGATGCCTGCGCCGCGGACGCACCCGCCCGCCGGCCTCCGCCATGGCGCGCAACACCTCCATGGGGGAGCGCTCCCCCGTGTCTGAGACGGCGTCCTCCCCGCCCACCACGCAACCCATGGGCTCGAAGGACCGGGAGAGCCAGGCCACGGGGGGGCGCGCCGTCCACGGATCCCCGCTCGGGGGGAGCCCGGTGTGTGCGAAGGGGAAGTCGAGCCGCTCGCCCTCCAGGCGAAGGACGCCGCATCGGAGGGCGCCCTGGACCTCCTCCACCGTCAGGGGGGCGCCCTGGCGTGCGATCTCGCTGCGAGGCAGCGCGCCTTTCTCCTGGAGGAGGCGCAACGCCCGACGCCACGGGGGACGGGCGAGGCAGGCGTACCAGCCGAAGACGGCGGAGGGGTCGTCGAACCGGGGCAAGGGGTGGCCGTCTCCCCAGGAGGCCCTCGGAGGGAGGCACACCTCCTCCTCCCGCCTCCCCCCCGCCTCCATGGAGGCGGTCCCGATCCCCTCCTCCTCCGGGTCGAGGGGCGGGAGGCCCACGGCGAGGTCGGAGTTCAGGAAGTAGTAGATCCCCCCCTCTCCCTCCAGGGGGACCAGGAGCCCGGCCCGCACGCCTTCCGCCAGCAGGGCGGGGAGGTCGTCGAGGTCCCCCCCACCCCACAGGGCAACGTATTGCCTCCGCAGTCCGTGTGCCCGAATCTCCCCAGCGGTCAACGGCTGCACCAGCGTCAAGAGGTAGGGAACGCTGGCGGAGGCGGGATCTCGAAGGAGCCTGTCCAGGGCGGAAGCGTCCAGGCTCACGCTTGGCGAGGGGGTCTCCACGCGTGCATCCCGTCCTGGCGGCGGGATGGGATAGGCGCCATATAAGCGTACCCCAAGGGGGACCGCGGAACCTTTTAGTGGGCGGCTCCCTTCCCGACGCGGGACAGCCATGATGGTCAAGGACCTGCGACCCCGAAACAAGGTGGACTCCATCGAGCTCGTCATCGTGGAGAAGGGAGAGCCCAGGAGTTACACGAGCAGGGAGGGTCTCACGGGACAGGTGTGCGACGCCCAAGATCGGGACGACGAGGGGGACACCGTGGCCGTCACGCTGTGGAACGAGGACATCGACCGCGTCTCCCTCAACGATCGGATCGCCATCACCAACGGCTGGGTCAGCGAGTGGCAGGGCAACCTGCAGGTCAGCCCGGGGCGTTACGGAACGCTAGAGGTTCTGAAGTAGCGCCGCCAGGAGGGTCATCCCCACCAGCGGCACCATGAGCATGGTGAAGTCGTCGTCCACGTGGCGGATGGTGGGGTACTCGGCCGCCATGGCCAGCCCCGTGGCCCCCAGGGCCAGGAGAAGGGTTCCCCCCAGGCCGTAGTCCTCCAGCAGGACCAGGCCCACGGTGGCCAGGGCCGCGTAGACAAGGAGCGGGACGTGGGGGTAGAGGCGCCGCTTCCGGCTCCAGGCGCAGAGAGGATCGACCCATGCCATGCCGACCATGGCCACGACCACGAAGGGGGGCGGGAAGAAGAGGAGGCCCAGGAGCAGCGCCGTACCGCCCCAGAAGTACGCGGAGACCTGCCCCCTCTCGTACTCACGGATCCCGACGATGTCCACGCGAAGGGCCAGGCGCAGGGCCTCGATGACCAGCGTGGCGGCCCAGAGGAGCACCGCCAGGAGGGGCTTGGGGAAGCCGATCCAGAGGTCGTCGGCCAGGAGGTAGTACACGAGGAAGACGGGGGAGGCCACGTGGAGCGTTCGCCGGAAGATGGCCCCGAGCTCCCGCGACATCGTCCCCGGGAGGTCCCGGGAACTCATAACGATGGTGGCGCGGTGGCCCGGATGCGCTTAATACCGGCCGTCCCCTTGTCCGCCTGGGGCGCCATGGCCACGGTTGTCGTCCACTGCGGGGCGGGCTCCTCCCCGTCGGTGCAGGATGCGGCGGAGGGCGCGTCGCGCCGGGGAGCGGAGGTGCTGCAGGAGGGAGGCAGCGCCCTGGATGCGGTGGTGCAGGCGGTCCTCGTCCTGGAGGACGACGAGCGGCTCAACGCGGGGACGGGCTCTCGGATGAACCTGGAGGGGGAGGTGGAGATGGATGCCTCGCTCATGACCTCGGACCTCCGGTGCGGGGCGGTGGCGGCCATCCGGGAGGTGAAAAACCCGATTCTGGTGGCTAGGGAGGTCATGGAGAGCCCCCACGTCCTGCTGGCGGGAGAGGGCGCAGTTCGCTTTGCGCGCCAGCGTGGCTTCCCGGCGTTCGACCCTGCGACGCCGCGCTCCCGGAGCATTCTGGCGGACGCACGCGAGAGGCTGAGGGAGGGCAAGGTTCCTTCCTGGGCGGCCGCGTGGAAGGGGTACCCCGTGTCCGACACCGTGGGGGCTGTCGCCCGTGACGACGCCGGAGCCATGGCCGCCGCCAACTCCACCGGGGGCACGCTGCTCAAGCTGCCCGGGCGCGTGGGGGATACCCCCCTCATCGGATGCGGGATCTACGCCGGGCCGGAGGGGAGCGTGACGGCCACGGGGGTGGGGGAGGAGATTGTGCGTCACGTGCTGTGCAAGGCCGTCTATGACGCTCTGGCGTCCTCCGCCCCCCCGCAGCGAGCCTGCGACGAAGGCGTCGCCCGCCTTCAGGAGGAGGTCCCCGTGGGCGTCATCGCCGTGGCGCCGGAGGGGTCGGGCGCAAGCGCCAGCACCCAGATGGCCTGGCACCGACGCAGGGTGTGACGAACGACACCTTTAAGTCGGGCCGAGGTTTCGAAGCACCCGAGAGCAGTTTCGAGGTGGTCTTTTGGCCGAAGATAGCGCGCTCACGGACAAGATTCGCTCGGACCTGGACCTCCTTCAGCGGCACGTCGCCCTCCTCAAGGCGGTCCAGAAGCACCAGCCCATCGGGATCATACGGCTGGCGGAGATGCTGGACTACCCGCAGCACAAGGTACGCTACACCCTCCGCGTGCTGGAGCAGGAGGGCCTCATCGTGCCGTCGGCGGAGGGGGCCACGGTGACGGAGAACCTCTCCACCTACCTCTCGCGCCTTCGCGTGGTGCTGGAGGAGATGGGGACTGCCGTCCGTTCCCTCAAGGAGTCCCTCTGACCGTCGTTGGGAAGCTATTTGAGGGCCTTGGAGGTATGGCACCTGGGGCCGCGGTAGCTCAGTCTGGTGGAGCGCTCGGCTGTTAGCTTCGGCGGATACCGAGTGGTCACCGGTTCGAATCCGGTCCGCGGCGCTTCTCTCTCCTCGCCTCCTCCACCCGGTAGGTCTGGATCTCCGAGATGTACGCCCGACACCGGAGGCACCGAAAGGAGGAGATGCGGCGTGTGTCCACGGCCCCGACCCGCCCGTCGCACCCGAGGTGCCTGCGTTCGCCTGTTGCGGCCATGCCTCCCTCCTCGGCGTTCTCCGTGGCTCCGCGGACGAATGGTCCTCGTCCGCCTTGAAGGTGGCGCTCCGGGGCTAGATGAGCACGAGATAGACCAGGAAGAGCATGACCACGAACAGGAACACCTCGCCCGGGAGGGCGGCGACCACGGGAATCTGCTGCTGCAGGAACGCGAAGTTGTCCTTGATCAGTCCGAGGTTCTCGGTGCGGACGCCCCAGCGGTGGGCGTTGTTGAGGGAGAAGAGGACCCACAGGTTCGAGCCGAAGGAGAGGGCGAACTTCATTCCCCGTCGCGGCCACTTCCCAATCTTGTCCCGAATGCCCCGGACGTTGCGCCAGAACAGGAGGTCGAGGGTGGTGATCATGGCGATGGAGGGTCCGAACACGACGAGCACGGCAGCCAGAACCATGTCCATCCTTCCTGGGACGCCCTTAATCCCCCCGGGGGTAGGGGGTCGTGCGATAAAAAGGCGCATCGCCTCTCTCCGACACGAGAGGGAACGTGAGTATCACGCCGGCGAACCAGAACCATTGCTTTATATCCACTAATTCGGAACATTCCTGACGTCATCCATGACGTACCTCTTGGATCTGGTTGCTGTAGTCTTTGGAGGCGCCGTCTGGGCCACCGTGGGGGCCATGCCCATCGCCAGGCGGTTGACTTGGCGTCCGGCCCTCCTGGCGTTCGCCCTCCTGGCCTTCTCCGTCTCCGCCCTCGCATTCCTGGAGGCCGGAAGCCTGTTGGCCACACAGGCCGGGGCGCGACGGGCCCTCTTGGCGGGCCAAGCCAGCGCCGTGACCCTGACGTCCCTCTTCTTGCTGTTCTTCGCCAAGTGGACGGTCCACACCCGGCGGCGATCGGACCTCCTCCTGGTGCTCCCTGCTATCGCCCTGCTCCTCCTAGGCGGGAGCCTTCTCATCGCGGACGTCGCGCCCACGGAGGGCGGGTTTGCACCGACCTGGAACCGTGCCTTCTACATTCCCTGGCTCCTCTACGTCCACGCCTACGTCGCCGCCGGCTTCGCCTTCCTGTGGCGCGGTGCCAGCCGGCTCGATGAGGACTTCCCGCTGGAGCGCCGGAACCTTCTGCTGATCCTCGCCGTGGGCCTGGCCCTCCTCGTCTATTCCGACCTGGGGAGCCCGATCGTGAGCCAGCTGGCCTCCCGTCCGGTCCCCCTCTCCGCCGTCTTCTTCCTCCCCGGCCTGGTCCTCTTGGCCACGGTCGTGCCCATCACCCGGGAGGGGATTTCCTCCTTCGTGCGCCGGGTCACGAAGGCCGGCCGCGAGATCCTCCACGCCTTCCTCATTTACCACGGGGGAAGCCTCATCGCCCACCGCTCCCTGGAGGGTGAATCCGTCCCCGACGAAGACCTCTTCTCCGCCGTGCTCGAAGCCCTTCAGCAGGCGCTAAAGGTCACCGGACCGTCGCTCGGCGGGGCCTGGATGGACGCCATCCACCAGGGCGAGCTGAAAGTCCTCATGGAGAGGGGGCAGTACTGCTTCATCCTCCTGGTAACCACGGGGCGGGAGGATGACCTCCTGCGGGGGGAGATGCACGACCTCCTCACCCGCTTCGAACAGAGTAACGCATCGGTCCTGGCCGACTGGCACGGCGACCCTGACGCCTTGCACGGCCGGCAGGAGACCGTGGACTTCTTCTTTGACCTGAACCGGGTGTTCTAGACGGGCGGCCAATCTTTTTAGGCCCGCCGGCCTCTCCCGGATTGGGTGGGCCCGTAGCTTAGCCTGGCAGAGCGCCTGGCTCATAACCAGGTGGTCGTCGGTTCAAAAGGGATGCGTCCCGGGAACTCCGACCGGGCCCATCTACTCGCTTGTGACGGAGACATCCTCGAACCGCAAGTAGGGGAGGCGATAGCTGAAGACCTCTTCCACCTCGCGGGAGACCCCCGACAGGCTGTGCAGCAGGTCGAAGATGTTCCCCGCGATGAGGGTCTCCTTCACAGGCCGGACGACCTCGCCGTGCTCGATGAGGAACCCCCCCTTCACCGCCCCACTGAAGTCGCCGCTGACGCCCTGGGGCCAGCCGGAGAACCGGGTGACCAGGATGCCCCGGTCGATCTCCGCCACAAGCGCATCTTTCGACGTGCGGCCCGGATCCACCACGAGGTTCGTGGGGCCGATGGCGGGGACGTTGCGCTGGTCCCCTGCCGCGTGGCCCGTGGTCCCCCGCCCCTCTTTGGAGGCGGTGTAGACGTTGTACAGGTACTCCTTCAGCTCGCCCCCCTGGATGAGGGTGAGGGGCGCATGGGGTACCCCCTCCCGATCAAAGCCGCTGGATCCCAGGCCTCCGGGCAGGGTGCCGTCATCGCACACCGTCAAGAGGTCGGAGGCCACGGACTCCCCCCGCTTCCCCGCCAGGCGGCTCATGCCCTTCTGCACGTGGTTGGCGTCGAGGGCGGAGGTGAGGAGGCCCGCGACCAGGCTCTCCACGGTGTAGGGGTTCAGCAGGACCGTCCCCTTGAAGGTCTCGGCGCGCTGGGCGCCAAAGGCGCCCACCACCCGCTCCCCCAGCCGCCGGCCCATGTCCTCCGCGGCGATCTCGCCCACCCGGTGCGTGCCCTCGAACAGGTAGTCGAAGCTCCCTATCTCCTGCCCTTCCCGGGCGAAGGCCACCATATAGTACACGAAGTCGCTGGAGCGCTCCGACGCCTGGATGCCCCGGGAGTTGAAGAGGCTTCGCTCCCCGATGTAGGCGTCGAAGGCGCCGCTGTCTACCGTCACCCGCGGGTCGTACTCCCGGGCGGCCCGGAGCATGCGAGTGGCGTGGTCCAAGACGTCCTCCGCCCGGACGGACGCGCTCGGTTCGTCGTAGAGCCCCTTCACTTCGGGGATGGGGGCCGCCTCAGGCAGGCCGTTGTGGGGGTCCGGGGGGGCCTTCGAAGCGAGGACCACGGCCTTCTTCGCCGCCTCGGCCACCCTCTCCTCCTCGAGGAGGTTCACCGAGGCGAAGCCCAGGCCCTGGTCCTTCAGGACCCGCAGGCCGACCCCCTGGAGCACCTGGGACTTCCCAAGCTTCACGTCGTTCCGCTCTAGGAACACCTGGATCTGGTGCCCGTCCACGCCGTACGCCTCCGCCTCGTCGGCGCCATGGCGAAGGGCGCCCTGGACTGCGTCCTCGCACAGGCTCGCCAACGAGGACATCCTAGGCCTCCTGGCGCCCGCCGATGACCGCCCGACAGCGGAGGTGCCCCCCGCCGCCGTCGACCTTGGCCAGCTGCACCTTGCCGCAGAAGCCGGATCCCAGGTCAAAGGCGAAGGCCTTGCCCACCGCGTCGACGCTGGACAGGACGTCGAAGGCGTTGCCGCTGATGGTGACTCCCCGCAGGAGCTCCCCCACCTCGCCGTTCTCCACCCGGTACGCCTCCTGCACGCCGAACATGAACTCGGCGGTGGAGTCCGCCTGCCCGGGGCCGCTGCCCTTGAGGAGGTACCCGCGCTTCACGCCTTCCAGAATCTCCTCCAGGGTCCAGTCCCCAGGCTCGATGTACGTGTTGCGCATGCGTATGAGGGGCTCGTCGCTGTACTCGAAGGCCCGGGCGTTCCCCGTCGGCGGGAAGCCGAAGCGGGCGGCCGTCTCCCGGTCGAAGAGGTAGGAGCTCAAGACACCTCGGTCGATGATCGCCGCCGGGCGGGTGACGACCCCTTCGTCGTCCACCGGGAGCCTCCCTGCGGGGGATCCCTCCCGATCCGGCACGCCGCTGTCCACCAGGGTCACCAGCTCGCTGGCCACCTGCGTCCCCAGGCGGTCCTGGGCGGCGGAGCCCGAGAGGACGAAGTCCGCCTCCACGGTGTGGCCAAAGGCCTCGTGAGAGATCAGCCCGACCAAGGCGGGATCTAGGACCACCGTGGCCCGCTCTCCTTTCGGGTAGGGGGCCTCCAGGAGGGCCGTGGCCCGCTCGGCCGCCCGCTCAGCGATCTCCTCGGGGGAGGCCTCGTGAAAGAGGTCATCCCACCCCCCCGACACCCCGGAGGCCTCCACCGCGCTGATCATGTCGCCGTTGGCGGAGGCCACGGCCGTCACGTAGAAGTCTGGCCGGGTCTCCCACACCTCGGCCTCCGCCCCATCGGTGTTGAGGATGGCCTTGTGGTCCACGAACTCCCGGTACATGCACACTGCGCTGCGGATGGCCGGCCCGTGCTCCCGCACCCGCCTCTCCGTCCGGGCGACCAGGTCCATCTTCTCCTCCAGGCTGTGGTCTGCCAGGGGCCCTCGCTCCTCGATTCGGAAGGTCCCCCGCGCCATCTCTCCCTCGGCCAGGCCCTCCACCTTCTCTCCCTTGTTGGAGGCGGCGACCTTCGCGGCCCGCACGGCGTCCTCCACGGCCTGGCGCAGAGCGGCGCCGTCCAGGCGGCTCGTGCTGCTGAAGCCCCACGCCCCGTCCTGGAGGGCCCGGATGCCCACCCCGGTGTACTCCGTGGCGTTGGCGTCCTCCAGCTCGCCCTTGGCGATGCGGAGCGTGGTCAGCTGGCGACGGTGGTAGCGCATCTCCAGGTAGTCGGCCGCGGCGGCCTCCAGGGGGCCTCGCATGACGTCCAGCAGGTCCTCACCGCGCGAGGATGGCGGCCTCGCCTTAAGACTTGCTCGGCAACGGTTCGACCACCCTTTTTAGCCAGGAGGCCGTTGGAAGGGGACGATGGATCTGGCGGTGGACCCCCGCATCCTCCAGGCGCTGGAGGAGCTAGGCATCCGCGAGCTAACGGAGCCCCAGGTCCAGGCCGTCCCCCGCCTCCAGGAGGGCAGGCACCTCCTTCTGATCGCGCCCACGGGCATCGGGAAGACGGAGGCGGCCCTCATCCCCATCCTGGACGCCATCCTGCGGGGGCGTCCGCCGCGCATTGCATGCCTGTACATCACGCCGCTGCGCGCCCTGAACCGGGACATGCTCCGACGCATGGAGTTCTTCGGAGAGGTCCTGGACGTGGACGTGGCGGTCCGTCACGGGGACACCAGCCAGGCAGAGCGCAGCCGGCAGAGCCGGTCGCCCCCCGAAATCCTCATCACGACGCCGGAGACGCTGCAGATCATGTTCACGGGGCGGCGGCTGCGCCAGCACCTGCGGAGCGTGCGGTGGGTCGTAGTGGACGAGATTCACGAGTTGGCGGGCAACGAGCGGGGCGCCCAGCTTTCCGTGGCCCTCGAGCGCCTGCGGCGCCTCACGGAGGGCCCCTTCCAGCGCGTCGGCCTCTCAGCCACCGTGGGGAGTCCGGAGGAGGTCGCGCGCTTCCTCGGGGGGGTCGACCGCGAGGTGGAGGTCGTGGAGGTGCAGGCCCCCAAGGCCATGGAGCTGGGGGTGGAGCTCCCGGCCGTCCCCCCGGACGGGGAGGAGCTGGGGGCGCGCCTTCGCGTACGGCCACAGCAGGCCGCCGCCCTTCGGAGGGCCCGGGAGCTCTTCGAGGCCCACCGGAGCACCCTGTTCTTTGTGAACACGCGAGACGCGGCGGAGTTTCTCTCCTCCCGCTACCGGTTCTGGGAAGACCTGCCGGTAGGGGTGCACCACGGGTCCCTCTCGAAAGACGTCCGGATCCAGGCGGAGGAGGAGTTCAAGGCCGAGGGGCTCAAGGCCCTTATCTGCACCTCCTCCCTGGAGCTGGGCATCGACGTCGGGTCGGCGGACCTGGTCCTCCAGTACAACTCCCCCCGGGAGGTGACCCGCCTTGTCCAGCGTGTTGGCCGGTCGGGCCACGGCGTGGGGCGCGTCTCCAAGGGCGTGGTGGTCGCCTCCAACGAGGAGGACCTGGCGGAGGCCGCCGTCATCGCCCGGCGGGGGATGCAGGGGCAGCTGGAGGCGTACAGGGTCCGACGAAACCCGTTGAGCGTCCTGGCCAACCAGGTGGCGGCCCACCTCCTGACGGAGGGGCGGGGCGACGCCCGGGCCTTCTACGAGACGGTCCGACGGGCGTACCCGTTCCGGGACCTATCCTGGGCGGACTACGAGGCCGTGCTCCGGCAGCTGAGCGACCTGCGGGTGGCCCGCCACCGGGGGGAGACCCTCTACCGCGGGTCGGGCTCCCTCCCCTACTTCTACGAGAACATCTCCATGATACCCGACGAGCAGTCCTACCGCGTCCAGGACCTGCCGACGCGTCGCTTCGTGGGGCGGCTGGACGAGGCCTTCGTGGCCGGACAGATCCACATGGGTTCGTCGTTCATCATGAAGGGACAGACCTGGGAGGTCGTGGACATCGGCGAGGACCAGGTCACGGTGCAGCCCGTCCGGGAGCTCGGGGGGATCCCCTCCTGGGTGGGGGAGGAGATACCGGTGCCCTTCGAGGTGGCCCAGGAGGTGGGACGCCTGCGGCGGGAGGGGAGCCTGGAGGGCTACCCCGTGAACGCCCATGGGCGGGAGGCCTACGACGCCTATCTGGAGGCCCAGGCCGCCTATCCTATGCCCACGGATCGCTGCATCACGGTGGAGGAGGGGCAGGACATGATCGTGGTCAACGCGGCCCTGGGCAGCAAGGTGAACGAGACCCTGGGCCACCTCCTCTCCGCCCTGCTCTCCGCCCGGTTCGGGGAGTCCGTCGGGCTGAAGACGGACCCGTACCGCGTCATGCTGAAGGTCCCGCGGGCCGTCACGGCCGCCGTCGTGGCGGAGCAGCTGCGCAGCCTGGAGCCGGCGGGTGTGGACCCCCTCCTCCGGCTGACCTTGGGGAAGGCCACGCAGCTTCGCTGGGTCTTCGTGCAGGTGGCGAAGAAGTTCGGGGCGGTGAAGCGGGGCGTGAACTACCGGGAGGTGAACCTCCCGAAGGTGATGAGGGCCTTCGAGAACACCCCCGTGATGGAGGAGGCTGTGGCCAAGATGATGTGGGAGCGACTGGACCTGCCTCGCACGGAGGAGGTGCTCCTGGACATTCAGGACGGCCGGATGGAGGTCGTGACGGGCCCCCTCTCCCCCCTCGGCCGGCAGGGCGCGGAGCGGGCCATGGACCTTCTGTTGCCCCCCCAGCCTGACGCCCACACCCTGAACCTGCTGAAGAGGCGTCTGGAGGACCAGCAGGTCGTGCTGGCGTGCCTCTCCTGCAAGACCCGGCGCACGACGAAGGTTGGGGAGCTGGAGGCGCAGGTGCGCTGTCCCTATTGCGAGTCCGTCATGCAGGCCGTCCTCCGTCCTTGGGAGCGGGAGGCCCTGGAGGTGTTGAGGAAGGAGCCCCAGGATCGCGAGGGCCGGCGGACGCTGAAGAAGCTCTACACGAACGCGAGCCTGGTGATGGCCCACGGGAGGAGGGCGGCCTTGGCCCTCGTGGCCCGCGGCGTGGGCCCCGACGTGGCGGGACGCATCCTTCGACGGTACCACGAGGACGAGATGGAGTTCCTCAAGGACGTCCTGCGGGCCGAGGTGAACTACGCGCGGACGAAGCGGTTCTGGGACTGAACCCACCGCGGCAGCTACCCGGGGCTACTCGTCCCCTACGGTCTCGATCTTGAAGTGGACGCCCGTGCCCTGGAGGGTGGTCTGCACCTTGTCTGCCAACCAGAGGGCGTCCTCCACCCTGGCGTTCCGATCCCACTGGTAGACGAAGTCGTAGTTGCCCTTGGTGGGCCGGAAGCCGAGGGACTGGAGGCGGGCCGCAACCTCGGAGGGCTTGCCCCCCTCCGTGGAAAAGGTCACGGTGAGGTAACTCATCATGGGCCCTGAGAAATCCATCGAAGCGGCCTTAAACCTTCCGCCGGGGACCCTGGAACCCCTTGGCCACGAGGTAGGTCTCGGCGCTTCCGGAGGGTGAGGCGGGCGGCGTGAAGGCCCGGAGGGATCGGAACCGTGTCGCTACCCTGCGGCGGAGGTCCGGGTACAGGTCGCCTTGGAACACCTTGGCGACCAGCCCTCCCCCGGGGCGGAGAACGCGCTCCGCCACCTCGAGGGCGGCGTCGGCCAGCTCGACGGA
>CAYGBN010000024.1:0-2311 GCA_964348155.1 uncultured Methanomassiliicoccales archaeon | reverse complement strand
TTGACTCTCAGCCGCGCGAACTTTACGAAAGCGCGCAGCTCGACGGAGCGGGCGTGGTCCACGCTGCGGTTGCCGCTGACCCGAGGGGCCATGTCCGACAGGACGCAGTCCACGCCCTCGGGGACCTCCGCCACGAGGGCTGCCACGGTCCCCTCCTCTCGAGCGTCCCCCCGCAGGAACTCCACGCCCTCCACCCCCTCCAAGGGCACCCGGTCCACCGCCAGGACCCTCCCACCGGGCCCCACGAGCTCCCGCGCCACCTGGGACCAGCCGCCAGGGGCCGCGCCCAGGTCCACCACCACGTCCCCTGGGCGGAGAAGGCGAAAGCGGCGTTGGACCTGCTGCAGCTTGTAGGCCGCCCGGCTGCGGTACCCCTCCTCCTTTGCCCTGCGGTAGTAGGCGTCCCGCTTTCTCCTGCGAAGCCAGTTCCGACCCACGGCGGGAAAGAGCCTCTAGCCTCCCTTAAGGCTTCGTGCCCCGCAAAGCTTAATCGCAGGACCCGCCTACGCGAACCATGAAGCCCCGGAGCTACCGGGAGGCCGGGGTGGACGTCGTCCGCGAGGCCGACACCATCGCCTCCCTAGTGCGTCAGCTCCGGTTCAAGCGGTCCGGTGTGGGGGCGCCTCTGGATCTCCCCGACTTCTTCACGGCCTTGGTGGACTTCGGGGAGTGGGCCCTGACTTTGAACACGGACGGCGTGGGCACGAAGATCCTGGTGGCCCAGGCCCAGGGCAGGTGGGAGACCGTGGGCATCGACTGCGTGGCCATGAACGTGAACGACGCCCTCTGCGTCGGGGCCGAGCCCCTAGCCATGGTGGACTACCTGGCGGTGGATCGCTATGACGAGAAGGTGGCGGAGCAGATCGGGGTCGGCCTGAACCGGGGGGCGGAGCGGGCCAACGTGACCCTCGTGGGCGGGGAGCTTGCCACCATCCCGGAGATCGTGGAGGGGTACGACCTGGTCGGCACGTGCCTGGGCGCCGTCCGGAAGGATGCCATCGTGGACGGGCGGGCGGTCCGGCCGGGACAGGTGCTCGTGGGCCTCCCGAGCAGCGGCGCCCACTCCAACGGGTACACCCTGGTGCGCAGGCTCCTCCAGGCGGCGGAGGTATCCTTGGAGGAAAAGGTCCCCGGGGATCGTGCCACGTGGGGGGAGGTCCTCCTCCGCCCCACGGAGATCTACGTGCGTGAGGTCCTGGAGGTGTTGGCCTCCTGCCCCGTGACCGGCCTGGCCCACATCACCGGCGGCGGCCTGCAGAACCTGGCCCGCATTCGGCGGGACGTGGCATTCGAGGTGGAGGACCCCCTCGCGCCGCAGCCCCTCTTCCACGCCCTCCAGGCCCTCGGGGAGATCGAGGACCGGGAGATGTACACGACCTTCAACATGGGGCAGGGCTTCGTCCTCGTCATGGAGGAGGACGCTGCGAAGGAGGCCCTGCCCCTCCTCAGGAAGGGTCGCGACGCCGCCGTCATCGGCAGCGTGACGGAAGGGGAGGGAGTGCACCTCCCGTCGCTAGACATGAAGCTGTAGGGGGGTCCAAAGCGATTAATAGCGTCCTGGGCCATGAATCCCGCACGCCTCCGAGGTCCTTCATGGGAGTCCCCCAGCGTCAGTGCATGAGCCCCCCGGCCTCTGATCAGGCCTTCATCGCAGGACCCTCCCTCCGAGAGTGAGACCCTGTCCCCGGCATCGGACGAAGAGGAGATCGCCCGCTCCCACGCGCGATGGCGGGAGAACACCCTTCGCCAGGCGAGCCAGGCCCGACCCCGGGCGCGGGAGGCCTGGGAGACCCTCTCGGGGCTCCCCCTGGAGGCCTGCTATGCTCCCGACGACCTGGAGGGTTTCTCCTATGGAGACCGACTGGGCTTCCCCGGGGCGTACCCCCTGGCCCGGGGCATCCACCCCACCCTGTACCGCGGACGCCTCTGGACCATGCGCCAGTACGCGGGCTTCGGCACGGCGGAGGAGACGAACGCCCGCTTCCGCTACCTTCTGGAGCAAGGGCAGACAGGCCTCAGCGTGGCCTATGATCTCCCCACACAGCTGGGCCTGGACTCCGACAGCCCCAAAGCGGCGGGGGAGGTGGGCCGCGTCGGCGTGGCCGCCGCCTCCCTGGAGGACATGGAGGTCCTCATGCAGGGCATCCCGCTGGACCGGGTCAGCACCAGCATGACCATCAACGCCACCGCCCCGATCCTCCTGTCGCTCTACGCGCTTCTGGGGGAGGCCCAGGGGGTCCCCCCGGCCACCCTGCGAGGGACCGTCCAGAACGACATCCTGAAGGAGTACGCCGCCCGGGGCACGTACATC
>CAYGBN010000023.1:23419-31231 GCA_964348155.1 uncultured Methanomassiliicoccales archaeon | reverse complement strand
CCTGGTCCTCCGCAGTGGCGTGCTGTCGCCCGAGGACCCCCGGGCAAGGCGCTTCGTGGAGAACCTGCGGGGAAGGCTGTGGTCGCCCACGGTAGGGGGTATGGCCCGCTACGAGGGGGACCCCTACTACGGCCACGAGAACCCGTGGATCATCTGCACCCTGTGGTTGGCAGACGCCTACCTGCGGATGGGCGACCCGGAGCAGGCCACGGAGCTGGTGGAGTGGTGCGTCGACCGGGCGACCCCCACCCTGCTGCTGCCGGAGCAGGTCAAGGCGGAGACGGGGGAGCCCGTCTCGGTGGTCCCCCTGGTGTGGAGCCATGCCACCTTCGTGGACACGATCCAGAACATGATGAGGGGGTACGATGTCACATCGTGAGGTCGGGCGCCCTCTTCAGGAGGATGCGCTCGGCATCCACCCGTTCCACCAGGCCCCCGTCGACGCTCACGAGGCCTGAGCGGGTCTCAACGAGGAGCTGCTTCACCGTGGAGAAGCCAAAGACCGTCACGTCGCGAACGAAACCCACGGTCTCGCCCTCGGGCGTCACCACGTCCTTGCCAAGGCACTCGTCCGGGCGCATGGGTCCTCCCTGTCCGATGACGGCCGCGCCTCAGATAAACCTACACGTCCGGCCAGCCCTCCACGAGGAGGGCCCGGGCCGGAGCTCCGTCGCCCCCCACGATCCGAAGCGGGAGGCAGAGGAGCCAGTAGCGGCCGGGGGTCACGTCGGCGAGATGCAGGCCCTCGATGATGCCCACCCCATCGCCCAGGAGGCGCCGATGGACGGAAGCCTCCGTATGGCCGAAGGCCTCCACGGAGAGGTAGTCGATCCCCACGGCCTTGACGCGGCGCGCAAGGAGATGATCGGCTCCGTCCTCCGTCAGGTGGACGTGGTCCGTTCGGAACGGGGCGTCCTGGTATCGGGAGTTCGAGGTCTTCAGGAGGACCACATCGCCCTCGCGGATGTCGTGGGGCTCCAGCTCCCTCGCACCCACGGCCTCCACCTCCTCCAGCGGCAGGACGGGAGCGGGCCCCGAGAAGGCGTCGGGCGGGAGCTCGTCCGTCGTCTTCCCCGCCGCCCCGAGAAAGTGGTAGGGCGCGTCCACGTGGGTGCCCGTGTGGGCTCCCAGGGTCAGCGAGGAGAGGTTCAGCGCGTCCCCCGCCTCCATGCGCCTGTCCTCGCGCCGGGAGAAGGGGACGTCCCCCGGGTAGATGAGCATGCCATCGTGCAGCCGCATGCTGACGTCGATGAACCGCATGGAATCGCCGGGTCGGACTAGGAACCACGAGGGCAAGTACGTTACGACGCCCTCTCCGCCACCTCGGAGAGCCGGTTGAACGTGTCGAGGTAGTCGCGGACGTGGCGGGTGACGAGGAAGTTCCGCCGGATGTGACCCTGCCCCGCGGCCCCCATCTCCTTCCGGAGGTCCTCGTCCCGCAGGAGGCGTATGATGTGCGGGACCGCCTCGGCGGAGTCCGAGGCCAGGTAGCCCGTCACCCCGTCGATGACCTGCAGGGGGATGCCGCCAACGCGGGAGCCCACCACGGGGACCCGCTTCCAGAGGCTCTCGGCCACGCTGAGCCCAAAGCCCTCCCGGATGGACATGAGGAGGGAGACATCGGAGGTTCGCTGGAAGGCGTTCACCTCCGGGCTCCCCACGCCGCGCAGGTTCGTCAGGAAGAAGATGTCGGGGTCCTCTCCCGCCTTCCGCAGCGTGCGCTCGTAGTACTCCCAACCCTCCGGGTCGTCGTGGGCCATGGAGGCGGCCAGCAGAAGCTGGAGGTTCGGGACGTGGCGCTTCATCGTGCCGAAGAGGTCGAGGATGCGGAGGATCTTTTTGGAAGCGTCCAGCATCATCTCCCCCTTGACCACCCGATAGAGGTCGATGATGCCTAGGGGGTCCTTCCACGGGTCGAAGCGGGCGACGGAGGAGATGGTGGGCTTCTCCGGATCCACCCCATACCGTCGAACGATGTCCTCCACCTCCTCCGGGGCCATGGGGCGGTTCTTGCTTGTTAGCGGATCGATGCTCGGATGGATGACAGTGGGGGCCTTGGCGAGGCGGCCGGGGTCGATGCCCTTGGGTGCGTACTCCTTCATGGTGTAGACGCAGGCGTCGTAAGAGGGAAGGAGGCGGGCCAGGACGGCCAGGGAGTCGGGGTTGGGGGCGGAGAGGTCGATATGGCACCTCCAGAGCCAGATGCCCGACCGCTCGACGTGGTCGATGAGGGCGGCAGGCTGAGGGTCATGGATGACGACGAAGTCCCACTCGTCCGCCAGGTCCTCGGCGTTCCGACGGTTCACCTCCCGATAGTTTTCGTACATGTCGTCGGAGATGAGGACGTCGCCCCCCTGGAGCCCGTTGTGGAGGGTCTTCGTGATGCGGAAGAAGCCTTGGTCCGCCTCGATGACGCTCCACCTGGCGTCCAGGCCCAGGTCCCGCATCAGGGGGACGATGGAGTGGAGGAGCTCCGCCACCCCGCCTCCGAAGGCGGTGGAGTTGACGTGGAGGACCCGCTTGCCCCTCAAGGGCTCCGCGGCCTCCTTCAGCGCCTCCAAAGATCCCTCAGGCAGGATGCCCCGATAGTCGTCGATGCGCTTCTGGCTGAGCTCGACCGACCGCACACCGGACCCCCTTGCTGCAAGGAGCGGAAACCTGGAGCCCCCTTAAAGCGTTGCGACAAGCCCCACAAGCCCCCGAAAGGTTTACCCCCCCGCGAGCATGGCTGCGCCGTGGAACTCCCCAATGCGCTGGACCACATCGCCGCTCTCGAGCCGTTGAGGCTGCACGCAGGCAGGGCGGGGCTCTTCCTCGACTTGGATGGGACCCTCTGCCCCATTGTCGACATACCCGAGGCCGTGGAGATGCCAGGGGCCACGAGGCAAGCCGTCACCGCGTTGAGCCGGCTGTGGGGCTCCGTGGTCATCATCTCGGGGAGGGCCGCCTCCGCCCTCGTCCGCATCGTTGGGCTGTCCGGCATCACCTACGTGGGGAACCACGGCCTGGAGGTCATCGAGGGGGAGGAGCGCAGGATCCTGCTTCCGGAGGACGTGACGGCACGGATGCGTTCCCTGGGGGAGGCCCTCCGTTCGACGATTCGGTGTGAGGGGACTTTCGTGGAACTCAAGGAGTTGAGCCACGCCATCCACTACCGCCGGGCGCCTGACCCGAGGGAGGCAAGGGATTGCATCCTCCGGGAGCTGGACGGCGTGGACCTTTCGGGGACGCGGATGACCGAGGGGAAGCTGCTCGTCCAGCTGCGGCCCGCCCATCCCCTGGACAAGGGCACCGCCCTGGAGCTGTTGGTTAAGGAGAAGGGCCTGCAGTGGGTCCTCTGCGCTGGGGACGACACGACGGACCTCGATGCCTTTCGCTCCGTAACCTCGCTCCGCAGGGCGGGGAAGGCAGATGGCTACAACATCGTCGTCCGCCATCCCGACACCCCCGAGTCCCTCCTCAAAGCCGCCGACTTCGCCGTTGAAGGCGTGGGGGAGATGCAGCTCCTCCTGGAGTGGTTGGCGGACGGCCCTGGAAGCGGTGTCTAGTATTTCCAGTCTATTTAGTACTGAGTCGTGATACCAGGTATACTATTATAGGAATGAAGTTTCACCGAGGCCGTGGAGGCCCTCCGGCAACAATCGTTATAAGGGCCTGGTCTCGATACCGACGCGGGATGGGATGAACCTGCAAGCGGCACTCTACACCCGCGTGTCCACGGAGGACCAGGCGACAGAAGGCTTCTCGTTGGAGGCGCAGATAGAGAAGCTCCGGTCCTACTGCGACGCGCGAGGTTGGGATGTCGCGGGTGAGTACACGGACGACGGATATTCGGGGCGCGACGACCGCCGTCCGGCGTATCGCCGCATGTTAGAGGAGCGCGCTCGCTGGGACACCATTCTCGTTCTGAAGATGGATCGGATCCACCGCAACAGCCGGAACTTCATGGCCATGATGGACCACCTCCGCTCGTGGGGGAAGGAGTTCACGAGTATGCAGGAGTCATTGGACACGGGGACGGCCATGGGACGGTTCGTGATGGACATCATCCAACGGATTGCGCAGCTGGAGAGCGAGCAGACGGCGGAGCGAGTCTACATGGGAATGCAACAGAAGGCCAAGTCCTCCGGAGCGCCCCTGGGGTTTCCACCGCCTTTTGGATACCAGTGGGATCACGGACATCTGCGCGTGAACCACCGAGAGGGCGAGGCGGTTCAAGACGTCTTTCGCCTCCACCGCGACGGTGCGCCCCTTCGCGTCATCGCCGAGAAGCTGAATGCCCTCCAGATTCTAACGCGACAGGGAGGTCATTGGACGATTTGGGCCGTACGCTACCTGCTTCGGAACCCGATCTACGCTGGCTACCTGCGATGGGACGGCATCCTCCAGCCGGGGCGCCATGAAGCCATCGTTCCCCGAGATCAGTTCCTGGAGATGCTCAGCCTGTTCCACGATCGCGCCCGGACCGCCGAGGGTCGGAGATCCCTGCAGGGACTGATTTCCGACCTCGAAAACGCGGCGGACGCAAAAGTCACGAAAGGGGAAGTCTCCGTTGAAGTGTGATCGCTGCTGGTCCAAGGAGGCCGTTGAGGCGTATGCGGGCAAAGGCCTCATCTCGCCGCGGGAAGTTAACCTGTGTGGAAAGTGCAGAGCTGCCGCGCCGACGCATTCGCTCTTATTCACCCGCCTCTTCCTCCGCTTCGCCTCCCGGAAGGAGATGCTGCATCACTACGGAACCCGCGATGCCAGGGAGGCAGCGCGTCGCTGGTGTGAGGAGGAGGGAGTTGAACCGGAGGAGGCCGCCAGGTCCCTCACTCGTGAAGATGGCGGACTTGACCTGCTCAGGCCCTCGGACTTTGCGCAGTCATCGCATGAAGGGCTCCCCTACGGATACATCCGTCGCCGGGGGCGATGGGCTCGCGCGACAAAGGAGGGGGAGGCCGTCATCGAGATCTTCCACCGGTATGCCGACGGCGAAAGCCTAGCTGCAATCGCCGAGCGGCTCGAGCGCAGGGGTGTCCCGACGCGAAGAGGCGGCACATGGCATCGGTCCACCGTCCGCTACATCCTCCGCAACCCCGTCTATGCGGGGTTCCGACGGAGCAAGGGTCAGCCGTGGAGGGGTAGCCATCCCCCCCTTGTTGACGAGGATATCTTCGCCGATGTTCAACGGCGGCTGACAGAGCGATCTCGCCGCCCCGACCAAAAGGCCTCTCAGACCCCCCTCCACGCGTAATGTTTGAGGTTCGGTAGACCGTACCGCAAAAAAAGTTTGTACAAACCGAGGCGCCCCTACGCTTCAAACCGCGAAAAGGGCACCACCTTGGTCTGATCGCTCCGGAGGCCCTCGACTCCCTGGAGCACGCGGCGAACCGCCTTGCTGTCTTCCTTGTCTCCCAGCAGCAGGGCGATCTCCTTCGCCGTCAGGTCGAGCTTCAGGGTCTGATGGAGGCGGAACTCCTCGCTGTGCCGATAGAGGAACCGGAACAACGGGAGCAGGTACTCCCGGGTTCCCCGCTTCGACAGATGTGCGGCCAATCCCAGTTTTCCGAGGATAGAGTCCACCGTCGCCCGAAGTCCCCGGGTGCGCGACATCTTCGCCAACCAGAGGGGGAAGCGGTACCGCCCCCCCGCGGGGTCCTTCCGCCTGGCGACGGCGGTGCCCCCCGTCATGAGATCCCCCGCGTACCGCCACATCCCGTACTGCCGCTCCCGTCGAACGCGTCCGAGATACTCGTCCGCCCGACCGAGACGGTGCAGGCCCCGCGCCAAGTCCTCTGGGTCTCGGTACTCGAAGGGGAGGTTCTCGTCGATCCACATGATGAGGCGCTCCGGATCCTCGTCCACCTCCCGGGCGGCCCGCCGGGCGTCCTCGAAGCTGCTTGAGCGGAAGATCTCTCGGAGGACCTCGAAGACCTCCTTCCGCTCGTCCCGGTACCCCAGGGAGAGGAGGTCCTTCTCCCGCACCGCTTCCCTGCCGACGGCGAGGGACTGCAGGTCGTTGATGGCGGATCGGATGTCGCCGTTGGACCGCTCGGCCACGTACTCCAGGACCGCGCTGTCCACATCCACGCCCTCCGAGCGAGCGATGTCACGCAGGATCTTTGCGACCGTGGATTGACGGGGCTTGCGGAACTTGATCGTATCGCACAGGCGCTTGAGGGAGGAGGAGCGGCGGGTCAGCTCGTATAGGTCGTTCACGATCAAGGCGATGGGCTGTTGCGCCTTCCGGATGGTGTCCGTGATGGCACCAATGCCACCGTAGTCCTGCCGGCCAAACAGGTTGTCCGCCTCGTCCAGGATGATGAGCTTGCGCCCGCCCTCCTGGTGGCGAATGAAGTCTCCCTCGTCTGTGAACGTCTCGTAGAGGGCCCCCCGGGTTGCAACCTCTCGCACGGCAGTGGCGTTGCGGGTGTCCGAGGCGTTCATCTCAATAACCCCCCAGCCGAAGTCGCGGGCGAGGGCGTGCGCGGCGCTCGTCTTGCCGATGCCGGAATCGCCCGCCAGGATGACCGCCTTCCTCTTGGGGGACCCCCGCTCCCAGGAGGTCGCCCAGGCCTCAAACTCCCTGGTCGCGGAGGGATTTCCGGCCACGTCCTTGAGGGATTGCGGGCGGTACTTCTCGGCCCAGTCAAGCATCCGGTGGGAGAAGGGTGCATCCGACCAAAGGCTTTGTGGAGTGTGCCCGCCCACGAACGGCGAAGTAGTGCATCAACAAAAACTAGGAAACACTGTAACGATACATCCACATATAGTCAATAGAGTTACAGAATGCATCGGCGCCTCCCGCCGGGCCCTCGTAAAGGCCTTTAGCGGGCACCTCCTTAGGGGCGAGGATGCTGGACCCCCAGACGGAGGAGGTTCTCCGGAACCAGGGGTACAAGATCGTCGGCGGCCACAGCGGCGTGAAGCTCTGCCACTGGACGAAGCAATCCCTGAAGCACGATCGCGGGTGCTACAAACAGCGGTTCTACGGCATCGAGAGCCACCGCTGCATGCAGATGACACCCACGGTGAACAACTGCAACCTGGGTTGCCTCTTCTGCTGGAGGGACCAAACGTACTGGGGCGAAGAACTGGGGCAGGTTGACGATCCCGACTTCGTTCTGGAGGGGTCCCTGACGGCCCAACGGGAGCACCTCTCGGGCTACAAGGGCAACCCCAAGGTGCAGCTGGAGAAGTGGATGGAGGCCAACGACGTCCGGCACGTGGCCATCTCCCTTACGGGAGAGCCGACGATGTACCCGCGTCTGGGGGAGTTCCTCGCGCAGTGTCACGCCAGGGGTCTCACCACCTTCCTAGTGACCAACGGCACGAATCCCGCCGTCCTGGAGCGGTTGGACCCGTTGCCCACCCAGCTCTACGTCACCGTGGGGGCACCCAACGAGGAGATGTACGAGAGGATCTGCCTCCCTCGCTCGACACACGAGTGGCGGAACCTCCTCCGGACCCTGGACCTCCTCCCTTCGCTGGGGACCCGACGCGTCATCCGCCACACCCTCGTGGACGGTCACAACCTGGGGTGGGAGGGGGAGTACGCCCGCCTGGACACCCGCACGGAGGCGGAGTTCATCGAGTGCAAGGGGTACGTCTGGGTGGGACAGTCAAGGGAGCGGCTGACCATGGGCAACATGCCCTCCCACGAGAGGGTGCAGGCCTTTGCCGCGGCCCTGGCCGACGCCGCAGGATATGAGGTGCGGGACGAGTCGACGAAGAGCCGGGTCGTCTCCCCGAGCGAGAACCTCGAGCAGCCCCGCGGCGGCCTGCCGGTCGCCGCGGCGCGCGTACAGGCCGATGAGATTGAAGACGATG
>CAYGBN010000023.1:17154-23409 GCA_964348155.1 uncultured Methanomassiliicoccales archaeon | reverse complement strand
GGGTCGTCCTGCTGGCGCAACCGGGCCTGGATCCTCGGCTCCCCGACGGAGAGTCTCACCTTCGATAATCACCGCTGAGAGCGGTCGCCTGGGATTCTTATAGCCTCCCGTAGAAGGATAGACGTGGAGCTCCTCCTCCTCCTCGACGGCCTTAGGGACCCCTTCGTGTTCCTTCCCCTGCTGTTCGTCTACAGCATCTTGGTAGCCGTGGTGCTCCCCACTCCCGTGGAGGTGGCGCTCCTCCCGCTGTTGGCGGAGCCCGCCCTCTACGGCATGGCGGCCCTGACCGTGGGCGCCGGGAAGGCCGCGGGGAGCGGCTTCGTCTTCCTCCTGGGGCTTCATGCGGATAAGGCGATCGAGAAGGTCTCCGCCCAGCACCATCTCACGCGGCGCTTCACGGACCTCTGCCTCCGCTTCGTGGCCAAGACCCGATACATCGGCCTCTTCCTCCTCCTCATGCTGCCCTTCATGTCGGACACGGTGCCCGTATACGTCTACTCCCTCTTCAACCACGACGGCGCGGTCCTTAGCGCCCGCTACTTCGTCTTCACCAACTTCCTGGCGGGCGTGAATCGGGCCCTCATCATCCTCATCGCCCTGGTGGCGCTGGGCGTCACACTCATCGTCTAGGCGATCCCCTCAACGGGAACATGGGCGCTGCCCCACTAGCACCGAGGTTGGCATCCTCACGGCCTTCAGGGGCATCGAGGATGGAGATAGATGCTGGGATAACCGGGGGTCGATTCTGAGGGGCATCGGAATCGTGCATTGGCATCGGGAGACCAATCTCCCGCTCCGCCCCTCCCGCGCCTATTCCCGGCTGCCGGTTCTACCCAATCCCAGAGTGGAAAAACACCCAGACTGTGCAACGTATAATCCTTACGTAGTATACGGTAATCCACATATACGTCAAATTGCACTTGAGGTGCGTGGAATTGGGTGAGAAGAAGGAAGTCCTGATATACGACGCTTCATGCCGCACCTGTTCTGATGCTGCTAAGGAGTTGCGTCACGTGGCAGGGCGGAGCCTCCAGATACTGCCACTTCAAAGCCAGTCGGCACGAGCGATTCTTGACCGGGCATACCCCCAGGGGTGGATGAAAGACATCTACTATGTTAGCAGCTCTCATAGGAAATTGCAGGTCTCCAAGGGTTCCGTCGCGGTGTGGCGTGCCATGCTAAGGGTGGGCTTCAAGGGATTCTGGCGGGTAGCTCGCCACCTAAGAAGAGAACAGCTCCCCCACGCCACTCAGCCCACTGACATGCGAAAGCGCCTTGCTTTGCGGCTTCTGCTTTGGGGAACCCTCTCCACTGGTGTGGTTGCTTTGATGAAACCGTTTGGAGCATTGGGAGGAGTCAACGCACAAATGCCGGATTCCTCGCCAGGACATCATGTAAGGTCGATTGATGATCAGGAAGCTTGAGACATCGTGGTGTCTGTGCTAGAGGATGAAGCGATGACGCCAATGAGACACTACTTCTCGGAAAGGGGATTTGAAGCTCAAGTCGACGATGCATATGTAGCACGGATAAGCCTGGATGGGGCCGAGACAACCGGGGTTTCTGTTATCCACACGAGGAGCCAGGACACGTCCGTTGCGAGGCTCTTTTCGCTTCTCATTCAAGGAAGACTTGCCGAAGGCATAACCGCTCGGATTATCTCTGAACAAGCCACAGGCATCGCTGTTGAGTCAGTTCGAGTCTCAGAAGGTGTCGTCAAAGACCTGGGTAGGCGCACTGCCCCTCTCACCCTGGGTTGCACCTCGGCATGTCTTGATCAATGCATAGAGAGCTCGCTACCCGAATACTATTATTGCATTGATGTCTGTATGAACAGTTGTGTCGGCTCGCCGCTCTTCTGCTACCCGGAATGCGAGGACATGTGCTGGGAGCAGATGATGTTATCATGCTGCGCCCAATGCGGCTGCCAGCAGTGCCCGGTTTGAGTAGGGTGTCCCGCAGCTGGCTTGAGATACCTAACGCTACCCATTCCGGGGCGCTGAGGGTCGCGTTCGTGCGCTCATGCGCGGAACTCTCCCCAAGGCCAATCAGCACGACGGTTGTCGGCGTCCTCATCGCTCTGCTCTTGTTAACGGCAAACCCGTTCATGATTGTTCAGGCAATCCCATCCCCAACTGCAGGCCTCTCGCAGTCACTGACCGAGCGGCCCCCGATTTCCATATCCAGCAATGCGGACTTCACACCGGAGAACGGCGTCACCTCGGGGGGCGGGACGCCACTGAACCCTTACATCATCGAAGGGTGGGAAATCAACGCCGCCTCGGCCGATGGGATCGCGGTGACTGGCACCGACAAGCCCTTCATCATCCGCGACGTGGAGATCCACTCGGGCGGCGCCTTCTTCAGTGGGGTGTTCCTTCGTAGCGTAACAAGCGCCAGCATCCTCGCGGTTCGCGCAACGGGAAACGTTATTGGGGTCAGAGTGTGGGGCTCAGTGAACGTTTCTATCGTGGAATCCGATGTGTCGTCGAACGCGAGAGAAGGGATTGAACTGGCGTCTTCGACTCATTCAAGGATCGAGGGGAACGAGCTTCACTTCAATGGTGGCACTAGCGTTCTCCTTGATCGCTCGGAGAAGGTCGAGATTCTCGGGAACCACCTTTCGGGAAGCGCTGGAGGCATCTCCCTGTCTGAGTCCGCTAACACTACGATTCTGGGAAACACCTTCTTGGCAAACGGAGTGACAGTTAGTGGAGACATCCCGAGCCACTATGACTCCCATCAGATCGGCCAGGATAACCTCGTCAACGGCAATCCTGTCCAGTATCATGGGAACTGCACAGACCTTCAGGTTGACGGGGTCGTGCTGGGTCAGCTCATTGTTGTGGCCTGCAGCAGGGTTGAGATCAGCAATCTCACTGTTTCTGGGACTGACGGCGGTGTTCAGGCGGCTTTTGTGGAGAATCTTCGCCTCATCAGCAGTTTCGTAACGGGCAATATAGTCGGTGTCGCCATCTACTCTAGTGAGGACGTCGCTCTCCAGGACAACTTCATCGGAAACAACTTCATTGGGGCCGAGTTCTCCTCCACCTCCAACACCACGATTTCTGACAACACGCTCGCGGACAACGGGCTTGGCGGTCTCATCCTTCGCTCATCGAGTGGCGTCCAAGTCCTCCACAACGACTTCTACGACAACGGGGAGGAGTTCCTATTCGCGCCCCGCCAGGTCTACGATTCGGAGGGGGACTTGAACGCCTGGGATGGGGGGTATCCAGAGGGTGGCAATTACTGGTCCGACTACACAGGGTCGGATCAGTGCAGCGGTCCAGATCAGGATGCGTGCCCAGACCCTGATGGAATTGGCGACACCCCGTATTCGTTCACCGACGGCAAGGACGACTATCCGCTGATGGAGCCATACAGGGGCCCGAACACCAGGCCCAGAGCCCTCTTCACAGCCTCACCTTCGACGGGGAACATATCCACGGTATTCACGGTGGACGCCTCTGATTCCTTCGACGCTGAAGATCCGACCGCGCTTCTGGAAGTGCGTTGGGATTGGGAGGATGACGGGATCTGGGATACGCCATGGTCCGCTGAGAAGGTGGCCGAACATTCCTATGCTATGCCAGGAGACTGGGCCATTACACTGCAGGTAAGGGACACGATGTTCCGTGCAAATCAGACGACGAGGTCCGTCAGCGTTGAGAATGTCCGCCCGGTGGCCGCTTTCGAGGTCACTCCCACTTCCGGATCGACATGGACGGACTTCACTGTGGACGCGTCCTCGTCGTACGATCTCGAGACTCCTGTGGCAGCACTGGAGGTCCGTTGGGATTGGGAAGACGACGGCCTTTGGGATACATCTTGGTCCACCAATAAGACCAAGGACCACCGATACTCTGATGCAGGGGATTACGTCATCCGCCTGCAGATAAGGGATGCGAACAGGCGGACAGCTGAGGCGACAAGACTCCTCCATGTTGACGGTTCAATAGTTCTGGCAGGTGCCCTTGCGGCGACCTTCGCGGCTTCCGTCGCCATCATTGTCTTCGCCTTTCGCCGAATGCGGAGGCCAGCACCGGAAGCGCAAGATGAGCATAACTCCGAGAGGGGCGCATAGGCACGTCGGATGAGCTAAGTCGAGAACGAATCCCCAGAAAGATCGTGGTTACTGCCGCTCTCATCGCCAGGATGGCACGGGTGTGCATCTCATGGTCTGGAAGGAAGCGGATGATGTTGACCTGGCTGCGCGGGATTCCCGGAACGCCTAGCCATAGACGTAGCGGGCCCAGTGCTTGGCGAAGTAGCCCGTGTTGGGGAAGAGACACTCCTCCCCGTTGAAGTGGGCGCAGGTGTGGCAGCAGGCGTTCTCCTCCGGGTGAACCGCCAGCCCAAGGCAGCTCTGGTCGCAGGCCATCGAGCCTCCATCCAAAAGGGGGTAGTTGGCGGTTGTGTAAGGATAGTATATAAGTCCAGCAGCCTCCTAGCTTCCCCCCGCGTGTTCCGAATCTCGCCCGTGCCCACCGCAGAGGAGCTCCTGGACCGTGCGTTCCGTCGGGCGAAGAAGGCGCGGGGCAAGGGGCGCAACGCCCTGGAGAGGCGAAGGTCCCGCTCCGTCGCGGCGGTGAACGCCTTCACCCAGACCTTCCGCCAGGCCCTTCGGAGGGTCCAGGATGAATTCCCCTCCCTCGACGACCTGCCCCCCTTCTACGCGGAGCTGGTGGACGTGCTGGCGGGGGCGGACCGGTTGCGGAGGAACCTGGGCTCCCTGCGCTGGGGGGACGACAAGATCCGCGAGCTTGCCCGGGACGCCCGACGAGCCATCCGGCGCGGGAGCGACGCCACGGCGGTGGAACGGGCGCGGAAGGCGTGCTACGGGCGCGTCTCCTCCGTCATCAAGGAGCTGGCGGCCACCCTGGAGGCACTGGAGGACGCCCGTTTCCGACTGAAGCCCCTGCCAACCGTCGACCCCACTCTACCTACCCTCGTCATTGCCGGCGCCCCCAATGTCGGGAAGAGCCTGCTCGTGCGGGCCATGAGCAGCGGCCGTCCCCGCATCGCCAGCTACCCCTTCACCACTCTGGACCTCTCCCTGGGCCACTTCGAGGCAGGCCGCGTCCGCTACCAGGTCATGGACACGCCGGGCCTCCTGGACCGTCCGCTGCACGAGCGGAACGAGGTGGAGCGGCAGGCCCTGGTGGCCCTTCGTCACGTGGCGGACCTCATCCTCTTCCTCCTGGACCCCACCGGGACCTGCGGGTACCCCATGGAGACGCAGGAGGCCCTTCTGGACGAGCTGCGGGAGGCGTTCGGAGAGACGCCCTTCCTCGAGGTGGAGAACAAGGCGGACCTGGGGCCCGGGACGGGGACCCGACGTCGGGTCTCGGCGCTGACGGGGGAGGGCGTGCCCGCCCTCCTCGATGAGGCGGTCGGCCGCCTTAGACTCCCCTCTCCTGCAGGCGGGCCTCCATCGGAAGCTGGGTGACGTCCAGCCCCTTCATGGCCTCCCCCAGACCCTTGGAGACCTCCGCCACGATCTCGGGGTCGTCGAAGTGGGTGACGGCCTCCACGATGGCCCGACCCCGCGCCTCGGGGTTCTCCGACTTGAAGATGCCGGATCCCACGAACACGCCGTCGCACCCCATCTGCATCATGAGGGCGGCGTCGGCGGGGGTCGCCAGGCCTCCCGCGGCGAAGTTCACGACAGGGAGCCGCTGGAGGTCCCGGGTCTCGACGAGCGCCTCGAAGACGGCTTCTTGGACGTCCTTCATCCGCACGGCCCCCATGACGATGTCGTCGTCGGAGACGGGGTCGTACCCTCCCTGGGCACGCCGGACCTCCTCCAGGAGCCTCACGTACGGCTTGGCGTAGTGGCTCGCCACGCGACGGAGCTCCTCTCGATCCAGGCCCTTGAGCTCCGCGATGGCCCGGTTCAGCAGGTGCATGTGGCGCACGGCCTCCACCACGTTGCCCGTGCCGGCCTCCCCCTTGGTCCGCATCATGGCCGCGCCCTCGGAGATGCGGCGGATGGCCTCCTCTAGACTCCGCGCCCCGCAGACGAAGGGGATGGTGAAGTCTCGCTTGTAGATGTGGAAGTAGGGGTCCGCCGGGGTGAGGACCTCCGACTCGTCGACCATGTCCACCCCCAGGGTCTCCAGGACCCGGGCTTCTAGGACGTGGCCGATGCGGGCCTTCGCCATGACCGGGATGGTGACGGCGTCCACGATCTCCTGCACCCGCAGCGGGTCCGCCATGCGGGCCACGCCGCCGGCCTCCCGGATGTCCGCC
>CAYGBN010000023.1:11594-17144 GCA_964348155.1 uncultured Methanomassiliicoccales archaeon | reverse complement strand
ACGGCTCCCGCCTCCTCCGCGATGACGGCCTGCTCCGCCGTGGTGACGTCCATGATGACGCCCCCCTTCTGCATCTTGGCGAAACCCCGCTTCAGGAGCTCCGTCCCGAAGCGCAGGTTCTCCAGCTTCAAATCGATGGGCATGCGCGCTCCTCCCGCCAGGGGAAAGACCGGTCGTGCGTTATTTCTACTTTTCTGTGTCGGGGGTCTGGCTGTCCACCCAAACGATTATCTACGCCCCCCAGCTACGAACGCGAAATGCCCCGTAGGGCCCTGTGCATCACCGGGATGCCCGGCTGTGGGAAGGAGGAGGTTCTCCAGGTGGCGGTGGAGAAGGGCTACGCCATCGTCCGCATGGGGGACGTGGTCCGGGCCGAGGCCGCGAGGCGGGGGCTTCCTCTGACAGATGAGGGCGTGGGAGGGATGGCCCACGAGGAACGGGAACGCCACGGGCCGGAGGTCTGGGCGCGCCGCACCCTCGAGCAGACGCTGGCGGACGACCTGGTCATCGACGGCGTGCGGAGCCTCGACGAGGTCGCCTACTTCCGCAAGGCCACTGGGGACGCCCTTACCGTTGTGGCCGTGCACGCCTCGCCCCGAACCCGCCACGCCCGCATCGCCGAACGGCAGCGACGGGACGATGCGGTGACGGAGCACGAGCTGCGGCGCCGGGACGAGCGGGAGCTCTCCTGGGGCCTGGGCCGGGTTATCGTCCTGGCGGACCGGATGATCGTCAACGAGGGGAGCCTGGAGGACCTCCGAGCGAGAGCGGGGAGGCTCCTCCAAGAGGTCTTTGGGTAGCGGGATGTTTCACCGGCTGGAGTTTCGGGTGCACCGCCACGCCACGGAGGAGGAGGCCCGCGTCTTGGCGGCCTTTCGGTTCCTTACGGGGGTGGACGAGCCGGATCGAGAGGAGATGGAGGGATTCCACGGGAACCCCATCGTCGTGCTCCGGGCCACCCTGGAGCGCTCCAAGGACGTCCAAACGTTCTGGGGCCGGGTGAAGGCGGGCGGCGCCCTGACCCCCATCCTGAGGACGCTGGACCGCCGGGTGGACGACGATGGCCTGCTCCACGTCCGGTTCGACAAGCAGGAAGCGTACCAAGAGCGGGTAGCCGTGGCGAGCCACGACGACGTCATCACGTTGCGGGGCAAGGTGGCAGCCTACCCCGCCAAGCGGGAGAGGGCCCTGAAGGTGGCGCGGGCGTATCTGGAGGCGGTATGAAGGTGCGGCTCGCGGGAGACCAGCGCCAGCTGCGGCGAGACGGGACCTCCGCGGAGCGGAAGGCCATGGAGCTCCTGGTGGCCCTGGGGGAGATTTACGGGGCGGACCGCCTGATTCCGGTCACCTCCGTCCACGTGGCCGGCGCCAGCTACAAGATAGTGGGGGACGCGGGGCGGGAGTTCCTAGAGGCCTTCGCGGAGACCGCACGCGTGAAGGTGCCGACCACCGTGAACCCGGTGGGGATGGACCTGGAGGCGTGGGAGGAGGCAGGGATCCCGGCGGAGTTCGCCGAGGGGCAACGGCGGATCGTCGAGGCCTACCGGAGGATGGGGGTCCAGGAGACGTGGAGCTGCATCCCCTACCAGGTGGGGAACCGCCCCCGCCTGGGGGAGCACGTCGCCTGGGCGGAGTCCTCTGCCGCCGTCTTCGCCAATGCGGTCCTGGGGGCGCGGACGAACCGGGAGGGCGGCCCCTCTGCCCTGGCCGCGGCCGTGACGGGATGGACTCCGGACTACGGACTCCACCGGGCCGACAACCGCCGGGCCACGGCGAGGTTCCGTGTGACCGTTCCCCTCAAAGGCTACGAGTACTCGCTCCTCGGCCATCACCTGGGGAAGCGCCTGGGCGGGGGCGTACCCTTCCTGGAGGGCCTACGGGGCACGGAGGACGAGTTGAAGGCGCTGGGCGCTGCGCTGGCCACGAGCAGCGACATCACCATGTTCCATCTGAAGGGAGTGACGCCGGAGTGGGAGGCCGCCGAAGCCCAGGACCTGGAGGCCATGGAGGTGGGGGCTGAGGACCTGGCGGAGGCGAAGGAGCAGCTCCTTTCCGCAGACCATTACGACATCGTCGCCTTCGGGTGTCCCCAGCTCTCCGAGCGGGAGCTGGAGGAGGTGGCGGGCCTCATGGAGACCCATCGTCCCACCATTCCCGTCTGGGTGTTCACGTCTCGCCTTGTGGCCAGTCGGGCGGACGAGGCAGTATCGCGCATCCGTACCCTGGGCGGCCGGGTGGTGCTGGACACCTGCCCCGAGGTGACGCCACTGAACCTCATCGCCCGGGACGTGGGCACGGCCTCCGCCAAGGCCGCAATCTACCTCCCAACCCTCTCCGGGCAGCGGGTGTTCGTCGCCGCGCATGAGGAACTCCTGCGGAGGGAAGAGGAGTGAAGCTCGAGGGCCGCCGAATCTGGGGTGGATCCGCCCGGGCGGAGGCGTTGGTCTTTGCCGATCCCCTCTCGCTGTTGGGCGGTCTGGACAAGGACACGGGAACGGTTCTGAACCGGGGGTCAGGTCTCCAGGGACGGTCCGTCGCGGGTCGCGTCCTCGTGTTCCCACGGGGGAAGGGAAGCACGGCGGGTTCCTACGTGCTGTACAGCCTGAAGGTGCGTGGCCGCGCCCCTGCGGCCCTGGTTTGCGGGACGGCGGAGGCCGTCGTGGCCACGGGGGCCATCCTCAGTGAAATCCCCATGGTGGACGGCATTCCCGCGGACCTATTCCGTACGGGCGACATGGTCGCCGTTGACGCCGACGCGGGGACGGTGGACCTCGAGGACGTGACCCTCACGCACGTTGTCACGGCGTTCCTGAGGCACGAGGGCAGCATCCTCGTCCTGCGTCGAAGCGAGGAGGTTGGCAGCTTCCTCGGACGCTGGGCAGGGGTCTCCGGCCACCTGGAGGGGGGCGAGGCGCCCCTGGACCGCGCCAGGCAGGAGATCCAGGAGGAGACGGGGATCCGGGATCCCTGGCTTCTTCGGACGGGCGACGTCGTCATGGCGCGGGGGGGCGAGGGGGAGGTCGTCTGGGCCGTCCATCCCTTTCTCTTCGAGGTGGCGTCGCCGGAGGTCACGCTGGACTGGGAGCACGTGGAGTTCAAGTGGATCCGCCCGGAGGAGTTGGAGGGGCTCACGACCGTGCCCAAGCTGGGAGCGGCCCTCCGGAGCGCCCTGAAGGGCGTCAAGTCGCCTGCGACACCCCAATGACGATCGGCTCGCCCTCGACGCGCCACTCCTTCACGTGCGCGCCCCGGGGTCTGTCGGCCACAAAGGAGAGAACGCTCGTACGGGTCTCCCGCCTCACGTACTCCCGCCACTCCTCGAAGAATCCCCGCAGGCGTTCGCCGCACTGTACTCGGACCTCCACCGACGCGTCCACGGAGAGATCCATCTCCTTCCGCATCTGCTGCACCCGGCGGACGAGTTCTCGGGCGAATCCCTCCGCCTCGATGGCCGACGTCTGCTCGAAGTCCACGTACACTCGCGCCTCGGGGGTACTGCCCTGCGCGACGTCCTCCGGCAGCATGTCGATGACCTCCACCATGTCCGCCGTGACCTGCACGGGCTGGCCTTTGATCTGGAGTTCGTGCGTTCCCTGCTCAACAGCACGCCGCACCTCCTCGGGATCCGCTCTCTCCAGGGCCGCCACAACGTCCGGGAGGAGGGTCTTGTAGCTCTGGCCGATGGGTGCTTGGATGGCCCGCACACGACGCTGGAGCCGCTCCCAACGGACCCCGGGCGGGAGGACCTCCAGCTCCTTGGCGTTTGCCTGGTGCATTAGGATGTCCCGCATCCCCTCAAGGGCGTCCGCCGTCACTAGGTCGTCGGGGGCCAGGACGACACGAAGGACGGGCCAGCGGAGCTTGTAGCTCCGGGTTTGGCGCAGGCGGCTCACCTCATCCACCACGCCGCGGACAATCGCCATGGCGGCCTCTAGCCCCTCGTCCTTCAGCGAGGTGTCGGACCGAGGCCAGTCTTCCATGTGGACGGTGGGAAGAGGACCGTTCAGGTCCTGGTAGATGGCCTCCGACACGAAGGGGGTCAGGGGGGCCAGGAGTTTCGCCGCCGTCAGAAGAACCTCGTGGAGGACAGCATAGGCGGCCTTTCTCCCTCCGCTCTCCTCCTCCTCCCACGTGCGGCCGCGCGCCAGCCGGACGTACCAGCGGGAGAGATCGCGGAGCAGGAAGTCCTCCAGGCTGCGACCCACGCGGTGGAGCTCGTACGCCGAGAAGGCGTCGTCCACCTCCGCCACGACCTCCTGCAGGCGACTCAGCATCCAGCGGTCCTCGGGCCGCATCTCGGAAAGGAGGGACTCCAAGGAGGCTTTCGTGGGGTCGAACCCATCCAAGGCCATGTAGAGGGTGGCAAACCGGTGAACGTTCCATAGGATGTTCAGTGTCCGGTGGGCGTTCCTTACCCCGTCCCAGTGAAAGGCGAAGTCGTCCCAGGGCGGGGCGGCCTTCAGCTCGTACAGCCGCAGCGCGTCCCGGCCGTACTCGGAGGCCACCTCCGCCGGCGTCAGGGCGTCTCCGCGGCTCTTCGAGAAGGCCTCCCCCTCTTCGGGCCAAATCCAGCCGTGCATGAGGACGCTGTCGTAGGGGCATCGGTCGAAGGCCACCACGCCCGCCCCCAGCTGGGAGTAGAACCACCCCCGCGTCTGGTCGTGGGCCTCCGTGATCCACGGCGCGGGCCACTCCTCCTGGAAGTCTTCCGAACGGCGAGGGTATCCTAGGCTGGCCCAGGAGGCCACGGCGGAGTCGAACCAGACGTCCAGAACGTCCGGCACGCGCTGCATCGGCTCCCCGCACTCCTCGCACGTCGGGTGCACCGTGTCGATCCACGGGCGATGGAGGTCCATGTCCTCCTCGTAGCCGTCGCTCCCGGCCAGCTCCTCCCTGGAGCCGACGACCCGCACGTGGCCCTCCGAGCACGTCCAGAGGGGCATGGGGATGCCCCAGTAGCGCTGGCGGGAGACGGTCCAGTCCTTTGCGTTGGCCACCCAGTCGAACTGGCGTGCGCTCCCGGCCCACTCGGGGGTCCACTTCACACGGCGGACCTCCGAAAGCATGCGCTCCTTGAGCTCCGTCACACGGATGAACCACTGGTCCGTGGCTCGATAGACGATGGGGGTGCGGCACCGCCAGCAGTGGCCGTAGCGGTGGGTGAGCTCCTCCTCGTGGAGGAGGATCCCCTTCTCCCGGAGGTCCTCCAGGATGGCCTGGCTCCCCTCGGTCGTCGGGAGCCCCTCGTACTTGCCCCCCTCCGCCGTGAAGCGGCCTGCGTCGTCGAGGGGGGAGAAGGGCGGCAGGCCGTGCTCCTGGCCGATGGCGAAGTCCTCAGGCCCGTGGCCAGGGGCCGTGTGGACCAGTCCCGTGAACTCCAGGGTCACCGTCTCCGACGCGAGAACACGATGAAGCCACTCCCCCTCGAAGGCGGCCTGGACGGGCACCTCCTCCAGGAGGGGGTGGCGGTAGCGGAGCCCCACCAGGTCCGTCCCCGGAGCCGTGCGTTCCACCTCGTACGTCTCGGCGCCTGCCGCCTCCATGACCTCC
>CAYGBN010000023.1:0-11584 GCA_964348155.1 uncultured Methanomassiliicoccales archaeon | reverse complement strand
CACGTGGTCCTCCACCACCCAAAGGTGATCCTCCGACTCGTTCGACAGGTAGCGAACCCAGGCGTAGGTGAAGGCGGGGTTCACGGCCACGGCGAGGTTCGCCGGGAGGGTCCAGGGGGTCGTGGTCCAGATCAGCAGGCTCCCGCTGCCGTCCTCCAGTGGGAAGCGTACGTAGATGGAGGGGTCCGTCTCGTCCCCAAACTCGATCTCGTAGCCCGCCACGGGCGTCTCGCAACGGGGGCACCACTCCAGGGAGCGCTTCGCCTGGACCAGAAGTCCCCTCTCCTGCGCCCGCCGCAGCGTCCACCAGGCGGACTCGATGTAGTCGTTGGTGATGGTCATGTAGGGGCGGTCCCAGTCCATCCAGATGCCCATGTCCCGAAACTCCGACGTCATGCGTTCCAGACGCTCGAGGGCGTAGCCTCGGCACTTCTCGACGAAGGCGGCGACGCCCACCTCCTCCACGATCTGGCGCTTGTTCGTGATGCCCAGCGTCCGCTCCACCAGGACCTCGATTGGCAGGCCGTGCATGTCGTAGCCCGGGGTGTCACGGACATCGTACCCCCGCATGCGCAGCCAGCGCAGGACGGCGTCCTTGATGATCTTGTTCCGGGCTGTGCCGACGTGGACACTCCCGGTAGTGTACGGGGGGCCGTCCACGAAGGGGAAGCGCGTCCCGCTCCTCCGGTGCTCCTTGGTCCGCTCGTACAGCTGCCCTTCGTCCCAGAGCGCCTGGATCCGCGCCTCCAGGCGAGGGGCTGCATAACTCTCCTCGGCTTGCTTGATCATCGCACTGCCTCGCATGCGCCCGGGATTTGTCGTCTCCCGCGCGGGAGATGCATTCCCCGGAGGCTATAAAACTCTTCGCCGCTCGTTCCGGATGCGGCACGCGTCATCCATGCCCCCCCTCGCCCATGAAGGGGGGAGGGCCGGGACCGAGACTCTCCGGCTGGACGCGGCGTCGCAGCCCTTTGAACTCGGGTCAGGGGATCCACAGTCCCCCAGGATGTCCGCTACCCCATCCCGGCCGCGCTTTCCCCAATCGCCGTGGCGATAAAGGCCTTTTGGCCCTATCGAACGAGGAGATAGCTGTACAGAAGCACCGCCACGGAGGCGGCCATGAGGCCCAGCAGATAGGGGACCCAAGAGGAGGGGACCACCCGAAGGAACAGGGCCGGGGTGAACAGGACGACGAGCCCCACGATGCCCATGCGCTTGCCCCGACGACGTCGCCTGGCACGCTCTGGGTCCTCCGCCTCCGCAAACGCCACGCCTGCGGAACGGGCGTCGCTACTTGAAGGCTTGGCGCGACAAACGTTAAAGGCGAGACAGGGGTTGGCCGAGACCGTGGGCAAACGCGACTTCCTCTCCATCCTGGATGTCAGGGCCGACCTGAAGGCGCTGCTGGATGAGACGCGGAGATTGAAGGAGGGCCGCAGAGGGGCACGCGCCGGCGAAGCCCTCCTGGGCAAGGCCTTGGCCATGATCTTCGAAAAGTCCAGCACGCGAACCCGCGTCTCCTTCGAGGTCGGGATGACCCAGCTCGGCGGCACGACGCTGTACCTGAATCCTCAGGACCTGCAGCTGGGGCGAGGGGAGACGGTGGAGGACACGGCCCGCGTGCTCAGCCGCTACGTGGATGCCATTCTCTACCGTGCCTTTGACCACGGAACCATGGAGCGTCTGGCCGCGGCAGCCACGGTCCCCGTCATCAACGGCTTGGATGACCTGGAGCATCCGTGTCAGGCTCTGGCCGACCTTTTCACGATCCAGGAGGCACTGGGGGGGCCCGCGGGGCGGAAGCTCGCGTACGTGGGTGACGGGAACAACGTATGCAACTCCCTCTTTCTGGCGTCTGCTCTCACAGGCATGCACATGACGGCCGCGTGCCCCGAGGGATACGAACCGGACGCGGGGATACTGCAACGTGCCGGCGAGGTCTCCGCGGGCACGGGGGCCGCCCTGGAGGTTGTCACGGACCCCGGCGAGGCAGTTACCGCCGCGGACGTGGTCTACACGGACGTGTGGGTGTCCATGGGGATGGAGGACAAGCGGTCGGAGAGGGAGAAGACGTTTCGCCCATACCAGGTCAACGAAGCCCTCCTGGATCGCGCCTCGCAGGATGCGGTGGTCATGCACTGTCTCCCCGCCCATCGCGGCCTGGAGATCACAGACGACGTGCTTGACGGTCCTCGATCCATCGTATGGGAGCAGGCGGAAAACCGACTGCACGCTCAGAAGGCTCTCCTCATTCACCTGTTGGCTGGATAGCCCCGACGCCGCCTTCGCACTACGCCTTCCTCTTGGTGAAGTGCCGCCGGACGGAGAGGAAGTAGCCCAGGAAAACCAGCAAGAAGAACAGGCCCAGGAGGAGGGTCGCCGACGCGCCAGGACTCTCCCCCGCCGGGCTTGCCGCGAGCGCGAGGACCGCGAAGACAACGCCGATAACGATGGGCAGCATCGTGACCCACCAAGCCCATGGCCGAAGTCGCAGGAGGCCTCTTCCACGTAGGAACCAGAGGCCCCCAAGAAAGAGCGTCACGACGCCATTGGCCAGAAGGGCCCCGGGGGGGAGGCCCCGAAGGGAGGACGTATCGGCAGAGGCCAGGAACGCAAGAAGGTTGGCCGCGCCCACCAGAAGGAGGCCCAACCCCGCCAGGACGGCAAGGACGCCCATGACTGTGATGCCCAGGGGACGGCTCCCCACGACTCCCGCCAAACCGGCGGCCCTACTTAGAGCATGGGGCCGGTGAGGCCGGAGACGGCCTCGGTGGGCTGTAACTGAGCCCCTGTCCCGTCGTGAGCCAATCCTCGGGGAAGCCTTATAGCCCTCGCCCTGGATGGGAATCCCATGGCCCGGGAGCACAGGGCGCCACAGCGTGTCACCCCGCAATCCCTGGACGACTATCTGGAGGTCTTGAGCAAGTCCGTCTTCCAGACGGGGATGTCCTGGCAGGTGGTGGAGAACAAGTGGCCCGACATCCGGGCCGCCATGGACGGATTCAACGTGGGGAAGGTGGCGCGCTACGGCGAGGACGACATCGAGCGTCTGACGAAGGACAAGCGCGTCATCCGAAACCGCCGCAAGCTGGAGGCCATCGCCCACAACGCTCGCAAGATGATTGAGCTGGACCGAGAGTATGGAGGATTCCGAAACTACCTCCGCTCGCGCGACGACTTTGACGCCACGGTCCGGAGCTTGCGCGCGCAGTTCAAGTTCCTTGGAGACACCGGATGTTACGCCTTTCTCTACGTGGTGGGGGAGGAAGTGCCCCCCTACGAGGCGTGGCGTGCATCGCGCGAATGACGCCCCCCGAGTCGAAGCTGGCTCTTCCCTAGCCGCAACGTGGCACCCCGTCCCGGGCGTTGATACGCGTCCCGATAACGCGTCTCCACGCGGTCACCCCGGCAGAGAACCTTTGTATGACGGCCCGCTAGGCGGCGCCGTGGGGATTCCATGAAGGAGTACGACGTCATCGCCATCGGAACGGGCTCCGCCATGAACATCGTGGACGGGATGATGCAGCGGGACCCCGACACCACCGCCGCCGTCATTGACAAAGACGAACCCGGTGGCATCTGCCTCACCCGGGGCTGCATCCCATCGAAGATTCTCCTGTACCCGGCGGAGGTCGTTCGCACGATCCAGCGCGCCCGCACCTTCGGCATCGACGTCACCCTTGGGGACATCGACTTCCGGCAGGTCATGGACCGGATGCGGGCCCTGGTGGGGGCGGACATCGATGCCATCCGGCAGGGGTTGACCGAATCCCCCAACATCGACTACTTCCACGACGAAGCCCGTTTCGTCTCGCCCTACACGTTGGAGGTGACGGGGGAGACCCTACGCTCCGACACCATCCTCCTCTGCACGGGGTCGCGGCCCATCGTCCCGTCCATTGAAGGGCTTGCGGAGGTTGGCTACCACACCAGCGACACGATCCTGGGCATCGAAGAACTCCCACGCAGGGTGGCTGTCGTCGGCGGGGGGTACATCGCCGCGGAGTACGGCCACTTCCTTTCGGCCATGGGAGCAGACGTCACAATCCTCGGCCGCAACCCCCAGTTCCTCCCCGAGGAGGAGCCAGAGATCTCGGCCTTGGCGAAGCGTGAGCTGCAAAAGCACATGACGATCCTCACCAACACGGAGGGGAAGGAGGCCCGGATCGAGGACGGAAGCAAGGTGCTCGTCGCCCAAGACCGGGGGAGCGGGCAGGTGCGAGAGGTCGCGGCGGACGAGATCCTTGTGGCCGCCGGCCGAGGCCCCACGTCGGGCATCCTCCAGCCGGAGAAGGGTGGGGTGGAGACGGACGAGAGAGGGTGGATCCGCACGAACGCGCGACTAGAGACATCCATGCCGGGGGTGTACGCCATGGGGGACGCCCTGGGCCGTCATCAGTTCAAGCACGTGGCCAACTACGAGTCCCTCGTGGTCTACTACAATGCCGTCCTGGGCCAGGACCTGGAGGTCGACTACCATGCCGTGCCCCATGCGGTCTTCACCGACCCCGAGGTGGCTGGTGTGGGCCTGGGAGAGCGGGAGGCCATCGAGCGGCTTGGAGAAGAGAACGTTAGGATCGGCTTCCAGCGCTACCAGGACACTGCCAAAGGGGAGGCCATGGCCGTGGAGGACCACTTCATGAAGGCCATCGTGGAGGCGGGCTCCTACCGGATCCTGGGGGCGCATATCATCGGCCCCCACGCCTCCATCCTGATCCAGGAGGTCGTCAACCTCATGTACACGGGGGAGCAGACCGCCCACCCCATTTTTGACGGGATGCACATCCACCCGGCCCTCAGCGAAGTGGTGGAGCGTGCGTTCGGCGGGTTCATGTCGCCGAACCAGTACGGGCACACGCTGGAGGAGCATGGGCTGGCTCTCTCGTAGCGGGCCCTGCGTTCCCCAGGTTGATATGCTAGCAGGCCGGTGTGCGTTTCGTGGCCCTAGAACGCGTGGAGAGTCCGAACCTGACACGGGTCCCTCCAGGCCAACGCTACGTTCGCAACTTCCCAATCTACGACATCACCAAGCCCCGACCCACGTTTGACGCGACGACGTGGCGGTTTCGTGTTTGGGGGGCCGTGGGGGAGGCCTTTGAGCTCACGTGGGACGAGCTCATGAACATGCCCAAACGAGAGGTCCACGCGGACTTCCACTGCGTCACGGGATGGTCCAAGGAGGCGCTCACGTGGCGAGGCGTCCCCACGCAAGCCCTCGTCGACCGGGCGCGGCCCGACGCCCAGGTCGTCCAGGTCATGGCCCACTGCATGGAAGGCTACACGACGAACGTGCCTCTCCCCTTCCTCCGCGAAGACGACAGCCTTCTGGCCTTCGAGATGGAGGGCAGACCCCTCAAGCCGAAGCACGGCGCGCCGCTCCGCCTCCTCGTGCCCCAACTCTACGCCTGGAAGAGCGCCAAGTACGTGAACGGTCTGGAGTTCCAGACGGACTGGACCCCCGGCTTCTGGGAGGAGCGGGGATACCACCTCGTCGGTGATCCGTGGGAGGAGCAGCGGTACTGGGAGCCCGTAGAGAAGGTCCGGGAGTGGTGGAAGAAGGTGCGGGTTGCCGAGGTGGCGAGGGACGAGTGACGGGCACGGGCTAGGTGGTCCCCAGGGCGTGATGGGCCATGCGCCGCCCGCCTACCAGCTCAGGCACGATGATCTCGTCGGCGCCGACCTTTGCCATCTTCCGTGTGTTCTCCTTGAAGCTCGCGCGCGCGATGACCCGGACATCGGGGTTTAGCGCCTTGGCCGTAACGATGGCTAGAATGGTGTCGGAGTCGTCGCCGAAGGCAATGAGGACGGTGTCCGCCCTCTCCAGGCCCGCCTGGCGCAGGGTATCCTCCTCCGTCGCATCTCCGATGACCCGGGGGACCTTTTCGTCGAGGCCCGTCAGGGACTCCTTGTCCAGGCAGACGACGACGAAGTCCCTCCCGGTCACCTGAAGCCTCTCCGCCGCGGCCTGGCCCACCCGCCCGTATCCGCACAGGATGATGTGGTCTTCCACCCGACTCAACTCCCTTCGATAGCTCCGTCGGCCCAAGGCGGCCCGGATGTGGCCGCCCATGGTCAGGTCCATGAAGATCCAGAAGGCATAAAGGGCGACCCCCACGCCGAACACCATGAGGACGTTGCTGAACATCTGCCCCTGGGACGTCTCGATCACGGGCGATCCGTACCCCACGGTCGTGATGGTCTGCAAGGTCAGATGCAGGGCCTGCAGGGGGTCCATGCCCTCCAGCAGCACAAACCCCAGGGTGCCCGTCGTGACGAGGATCGACAGCAGCCCGGCGACCTCGATCACGTGGATCAGGTTCCTGAGGCGCACCATCTGGTCCTCGGACCACAGGAGGCGAATTTAAGTCCTGCGTCCAGAGGGGGGAGCTGAGCCTACTCCATGGCCCGCGCGCGCTTCGTGCAGAGTTCCGCCATGGCCTTGTCTCCCATCAGCTCGTACACCTTCGCCTTCAGGTGCCACACGCCGGGATAGTAGGGGCTGAGGCGGGTAATCTCGTCCAGGGCCTTCGTGGCCTCATCGTACTGCTTCCTCATGGCCAGGTAGGTCGCCTTGGCGAAGAGGGCGTCGACATCGCCGGGGTCTGATGCCAGGCGCTGGTCCATCTGCCGCAGACGGTTCTCAAAGAGGCTGCGGCGCCGCTCGGCCTCTCCCTGGTCGCCTGCGGGCATGGGGGACTCCTCCTGAGACGCCGAGGGCGTGGAGATCGTGGAGAGGAGGTCCTCCAGGATGTTGGCGGCCCGGTCCGCGACCTCCTCCTGGCTCGACCCGGGGACCTGGGTGGAGTCCAGCATGCCCAGGGCCTCGTCGACGGAGTCCATCACCTGGTCGAACTCCTCCGGCGCCTCCGGCCCCCACATCTCGTACTCGCCCTCGGGTTCTGGGCCACGGTCCCGGAAGGGGGACCGGCCACGAAGCAGGCCGAAGTGGTCCAGGGGCAACGTAAGGAGGAGGATGCCCAGGATGCCCATGCGGGCGAGGTTGATGTCGTCAAAGTAGTACTCCGAAGTTCGGAGGCCCAGGATGATGCCGACGACCATGGTGATGGTCAGGAAGAGGGCCAGGACGTGAAAGGTGTGGCGCTCGGAGAAGTGGAGGAGGGCGTTTGTCCCGGCCACGAGGGTGGAGAGGAAGGCCAGCTGGATGAACGGCAGTCCCAGGAGGAAGGCAGGCGTAAGTTCGAAGACCCACCGCTCCCATATGCTGGTGGCCTCGAACACCAAGAGGAGGAACTTGAAGGCGGCGTAGAAGGCGATGAACGTGTGAATGGTCAGGGTGAGGTAGCGGGGCTTCAGGAACGCCCGGATCCACGAACGACGGGAAACCTCCGTCCCGTACCAGCCCTCAGCGACCGTTGAACTCCCTCCGGACCCGCATGGACACGAGGATGACGGAGGCCGCGAGGGCGATCATGATAACAACCACCGGAGGCAGGAGGGCCACGCTGTCTCCGATACGCCCATCGCGGAACTCCACCTGGGCGTAGGCCGACGTGCCTGCAAGGTCCGTCGCCGTCACGTTGAGCCAACGACCGCTGATGGGGTTGATGACGAAGGTAATGCGGATCTCCGTCCGGTCTTTGATGCTAGCAGGGGTCGTGCTGTAGGCAATAACGGACAGGTCACGGTCCAGTACCTCACCAAGCAGTTCCTCGAAGCGCTGTGCAGAGGGAATGGACTCATTGTCCGTGTACTGCATGAACGCGACGTGGGCGAGTTGCGACCCCTCCTCGTTCAGAATCTGCAGGTCCACCTGGCGGATGTCCTCCCAGGAGTTGTAGTCACTGACCACGATGTCGATGACCTGGTGGCTGTTCTCCGTTCGAATGTCCAGGCTGCTAAACTCCGGAGGTACGTTGATGACGGTGACGCCCGGTACTTGGGCCTCCCCCTGATTGCCCGCCAGACTGAGAAAGAGGAGCGACAGCAGGAGGATGAAGGCCAGGAAACGGCGGGATTTCATGCTACGGCTCCTCCTGTTCCGCGGGTACGGCTTCTTCGGAAGCCTCTGGGTCGTCCTCGATCTGAGGCTCCTCCGCCTCCTCTTCCTTGCCTTGTCTCTCCGCCTTGCTCTCGTCGTCCTTCTTCTCGTTGTCGGCTCGCTTCTTCTCCACGGCGTGCCTGGTTGAGGAGGCCGAAGCGCGCTTCTTCCCCGTCCCCCGCTGCGCCAGGCGACGGGAAGGGGGGAGGGTGAGCCCGCCGTACTTCCAGTGGTTGTAGCTCACGACGGCCAGGATGGAGGCGGAAATCAGAGAGGCGAAGAGCCAGAGGTAGGATGGCTGGAATCCGGCCGGGGCCCCTCCGGGCCCACCACGATGGTGGTCACAAAGGTGCGCTCGTCCTGCGTACCCAGGAGCCGGAGGGTGAAGGTTATTTCAGCTCGGGTATCCGGGACGTTCGTCTTGACCTGAAGCGTCAGGGCGAGCTCGGCACTCGGCGTGGGGGAGAGGACAACAGGAGGCGTCAGGGACTCTTCTCCCCGTAGGACATCCACCAGGGTTGCCCCCTCGGCGGTGATGTCCAGGGAGACCTCCTGCGAGCCGGTCAGAAACACCTGCCAGGTGACCAGGGCGTTGTGGTCCGCCCGAAGTTCTTGCAACGTCTGGAAGATCACGTCTCCCAGGGTCTCCACCTGATACCCCGTCCTTCCTACGATGACCGTCACGTCGAAGGGGGACTCAAAGGAGGGTATGATCTGGGCGGCGCCGGGAGAGGGGATGATGTGGAGCGAGTTGACGTGCGCGACACCCTCCACGGCGATGACCTGCGGGGGCCTGGGGTCCAGGTCGAGGCGCAGGTAATAGCGGACGTCCTCGGAGATGTGGGCCACATCCACGGGGTTGGCGACCTCCAGACGACTCTGGAGGATGTCAAAGGAGACGTCCAGGTTCAACGGGACGTTGCCTTCGTTCAGGATGCGCAGGTATTGTGCGAGGTCCTCCGAGGAGACATCAGCAGCCTGGAAGGGCTCCACGCGGAAGGTGAAGTCGGCCACCGATATGCCGAGGCTCACGACGGGCTCTCGTACTTCCAATGTCTCCAGGGCAAGGAGATCGCCGTCCTGCACGATCCGCAGATCCCAGGTCCCCACGAGGGCGGAAGAGTCCACGCCGAGGCGGAACACCGTCTCCGACGCCGTTGAGCTTGAGAGGGAGGGGGCGATGAAGGTGTCGTAGAGGGGTTCGGACCACGAATCGTTGGCCTCTGCCCTCTCCCATCGGTAGTACGAGGTCATGTCCTGGACGGACGCACCCCGTGCGGAGGCTTCCAGGCTGAGGGATGTGAGCGTGGCACTTGGAAGCGTCACAGTGAGGTCGTGCCATATCCCGGCGACGAGGACCGGGTGGCCTAGGGAGTTGAAGAGAGGGTTCTCTCCCGCGACGTGAAGACTAATCTCGACACTTTCCGCCGTCGCCGTAGCCGCAAGGCTAACGATGCCTGTCAGCACCGCTGCCAGTACCGCCGTGGCCCCTAGTCGCATGTCCTGTCCTCCTCATGGCACCACATCCCAAGTCTGAAAGGGAAGGTCGGGTGGTACCTAGTGTGCCACCCGGATCGTCAGGTTTGCCGTGTAGGTTCCCGTCGGGGTCCCGAGGGGAACGAACACGCGGAACTGTACGGTGGTGCTGTCTGAGTCTGCGGAGACCTGATGGCCTCCCGTGCCAGTGGAGCTGCGGATCGTCTCCGCATTTCCGATGCCCGTGCCTGCGAAGGCTTGGTCTGTGGTGATGTCGTCGCCGGCGTCACCGAGCGCCGTGATGTTGACGTTCGTGACAGGGATCGTGTCACCACCACTCGTCAGGTCCGTGGTGAACCAGACGGTCATGTTGTAGTCGTCGTTGGACTGGTGTGTGACGGACACTGCGGCCGTGGTCCCGCTCTGGCCAGGGGCAAGCGATCCCGCATCCCAGTTCGCAGAGATGGACACAGAGGTGTACTGGAACACTCCAAACTCATGGTAGTAGCCACTGGTGTCAACCTGGTTGGTGACCGCATTGCCGCCGGTGTCGTTCGCGAAGACCTCGGAGTTCCAGGAGTTCGCGTCATCGTAGTTGCCAGTCCCGAAGGTGACGGGGTCGTCAGCTTGGTGAATCTGCGCGTTGAGGTCGAAGGACAGCTTGAATGTGTAGTTCTGGTTTGCTGCGTTGGTGAAGATGGTGCTGTCGGTGGCGTTGTAGGCCATGTTGCCTTCCGAGACGCTCCACTCGCTCAGAGCGGGGGCGTTCAGAGGGCCTGCGTTGGTGTAGTTGAGGTTTGCGCGGTAGTTGGCTCCCGTGGTCTGGCCCGCAAAGGTTGTGGCGTCGTTCCCACCGTCGAACCAGATGTGGATCTCCGCATACGCGATGTCGCTCCAGCCGTTCTCGTCGGACAGGGTTACGTTGAAGTAGTAGGTCGAGAGGACGTCGAGTTGCTCGTGCATCTGGTTGACGTCCGCAGCGTTTGTGATTCGGTAGTTGTAGACGACCGGCGCCTGACTGGTCACGGTCACACTCAGGGTGTTGTCGGTGTCGTCGGCCTGGCCCACGTCCGGCGCCATGACCTGTCCCAGGCTCACGAGGAAGGCCAACGCCACGATGCCCACGAAGAGGGCGCTGCGCACTGGTTTCATTGCGCGATCCTCCATGGTGTTCGCGTTGCCGTGAGTTGGAGTCTATTTAAGCGTTGGTTCGCGATTCTCGCCGCTGAGAAGGAGTTCCGGGGCCGCTGGCCTACGCCGGCCGCTGCAGCACCCGGATGGTGAGCTGGGCGGTGTACGTACCCGGCAGGGTGCCGACGGGAACCGTTACCCGGAACTGCACGACCACAGTCTCCTCGTCCGTGCCCGTGAAGTGGGGGAACCACCACCCAGGCTCGCCGAAGATGTAGGTCGCGTTTCCGCTGCCCAGCCCACCGAAGGATATATCCGAGGTGATGTTGTCGTTGGGGTCCGCGGCCGCCAGGATCTCCACGTACGTGATGTCGATGGTTTCTGGCCCGACGAGGTGGGTCGCGAACCACACGAGCATCTGGAAGTCATCGTTGGATCGGAAGTACACCGTGACGGTGTTGGTGGCACCGGATGCTCCGGGGTCCACCGTCACGGTCCAGCTGGCAGAGATGTTCACGAAGGTGTACTGATAGACGCCGAACTCCATGTGCTCGCCGGTGGAGGCGGTCTGCAGCGTGGTGGTCACCGAACCATCGTAGGCGAGGACCTCCGCGTTCCACGAGTTGTTGTCGTTGTAGCTCCCCGCCCCCGCATCCGTCGGGTCGTTGGCCTGCTTTACCTGGAAGCCCAGCGTCACGGCGAGCTTGAACTCGTAGCCGTTGGCGATGGCCGTGAGGCTGCTCGCGGAGGCGTTATACGTGGCACGGCCCTCCGCCACGCTCCATTCGGTGAGGGAAGCGGTCGAAGGATCGGACGCATCCACGTACCTCAGCTCGATCCGATAGTTGGCACCGGAAGTCTGCTGATCATACGCCAACTCTGGGGTCTGGTTGCCATCGTACCAGAGCCGCAGGGAGACGTTGCCGTCCCCGCCAATGTCCGTCCAGCCGTTGGGGTCCGTCACGTTGAAGAGGAAGA
>CAYGBN010000022.1:25179-33337 GCA_964348155.1 uncultured Methanomassiliicoccales archaeon | reverse complement strand
AAGCGGGAAGCCTTCGGGCGACCCGTTCAGCCGGCCGTTACTAACGCGCGTAACCGCATCTCCCTTGCTGGTCTGGCCGTTTGGCAGGTCGCGTATGGCCGTCTCGTGCCTCACATGACTAGCGGGCGCTCTTACGCAGGCTCGTCAAACCGTTCCCAGGGTCCCCAACGGAGCTTCTGCCGTGGGCGTACGGCTACGATAGCGGTCTCCATGTCGTGGGTGTCCGTCGGACACTTCTGCAGGATTCGCCGCAGGACCTCGGCCCGCTCTGCCGGATCCTCCACGAGGGACGCCCGTCCCTTCACCATGACTCCCCTCCAGTCCAGGCCGCCATCAGGAAGGTCTCGATAGGCATCCACTTCGAAGGCCACGCGATCGTCAGCTAGGAGGTTTCTCACCTTCCGCTTCTCGTGGCTGCTGCCGAAGTAGAGGCGAACCTGGTGAAACAGGAAGTCCACCGCCACGCAGTGGGGGGAGCCATCCTCGTAGTCGATGGTAGCAATGCGCCCTACGCGCGCTTCGCGTAGGAACCGCTGCTCCGACGCCGAGAACGTCACGCCGGCCTTGGCCATGGGCACCCATGCCCGAGGGGGTCCATAGCTCTTCCTTCGGGGCAGGGGACGCGGTCCATATAGGACGGACTCGTTAGCCCAACGTCTCCCATGTCGTCGACGCCGCAATGCCGGTACTGCCGGATCATAGGTCAGCACGCCCCCTCCTACGAGGTCCGTCCCGCAGGACACGCCCAGAAGTCCAGCCATCCTCGGTGCGACCTCCACTGGCGCTTCGAGTGCGCGGTCTGCGGGACTGCCCGCCACTTCCACGCCGTGGCCTACTGTCCCAGGGCCGAGGAATTCTACTGCCTCCACTGCGCGAAGGAACAGCGGGCCCCCCGGGAGGCATTCTGGGGATGGTCCTACCACTACCGCCTGCGCTGTCTCTGGCATGAGGAGTGGCACGATGCCCTGGACCGCCTGGAGTTTGCGGGTGAGCACCCTTGGCAGCTGCGCCCGGCGTTGCGCCGCGAGAAGGCGGGGATGTCGAGGGAGGAGGCGATCGAGCCGCTCTGGGACCTGCGCTCGCTTCCAGCGGACCAGGTCAGCGACGAGGATATCCGGCGGGGTTGGAACGAGGTCGCGGCGTGGTGGCCGTCGCTCTACAACCCCCGGGGGGACGTCAACCGGGAGTGGGTCATCGACCCGGTGCTTCTCGACTACTTGGGAGACGTGCGTGACCGCCGCGTTCTGGACGCCGGGTGCGGCACGGGATATCTCGCTCGCATCCTCGCCGGGCAGGGGGCCCGCGTGGTCGGCGTGGACCTGTCCAGCGGCCTTCTACAGACGGCCCTCCAGGAGGAGGCACGGGAGCCCTTGGGGATCGAGTTCCAGGAGGGAGACCTCTCGGACCTCTCCTTCCTCCCGGACGGCGCCTTCGACGCGGCGGTCTCCAACGTCGTCCTCCAAGACGTCCGGCGCTGCGCCGAGGCCATTGCCGAGATGTTTCGCGTCCTCCGACCCGGAGGACGGTTCGTCTTCAGCATCACCCACCCCGCCTTCGATCGTCCCCCGGGGGAGTGGATCCGGGAACCCGAGGACAGCGAGCGCGTGGAGGAGTGGCGGGGGTTCCTCATGGGCGCCTACTTCGACCGCAAGGCCGGCTCCCGGCCCCCGCACGGGAAGCCGGGTGCCATCGGGTTTCATCTTCCCCTGAGGGACTACTTCGAGGCCCTCGCCGACGCGGGCTTTCTGGTCCGACGGCTGGAGGAGCCGCTCCCTGGCGAGGAGGCCTTGGAGAAGCACTACCGGTCCATGGCGGACTTCTGGCGGGCCCCGAACTTCGTGGTCATCGAAGCCCTCAAGCCTCCCGTCCCGGCGCCGGGACAGGCCAGCGACGAGGAGCGGTTATAGGTCGACGGGGTTATCGGGGTCGTGCCCCTTCCCGGCCCGCCTCGGGTCACCGCCCACGAACGCGCGGGCGAAGTCGCCTGCGCGGTCTGCCGAGGCGACTGGAAACGCTGCCGCTTCGCCGTGTGTCCGAAACTGGAGGGGGTCCGGGACTGGATGCGCAGGTTCCAGGAAGCCCAGGGCACGAGCCTCTACGGGGCCACGCCCCCCTCCGCCTTCGTGGGACAGTGGGGGTACCCCCGGGTCCTGGCGGGGCCCCTGGTCCCCCCCATCGACGAGGACGTCCCCCTGATGGACGCGGAGGAGCGATGGCTCGACCTGTCGCTGCAGGAGATCCTCACGCTCCGCATGTCCATGGTGCGCGGGAAGCGACCCGTCCGGGTGGAGGTCGCTCGGAAGCCCGCCCGGGAACTGGAAGCCGTCCAAGAGGTGGCCCTCGCCTCGGACCCCGTCCACGCCGAGATGCTCATGGCCAAACGTCCAGGCCTCGATGTCTACTTCTCGTCCCGGGGCCCGCCCGTGGGACCGTCGGCCCCCTTCGAGGCGTTGAAGGTCGCAGAGAACCCCCGGGTGCCCCGACGGGTGGACTACGTCGTCTCGGACACGGACCTTCTCGCGGGGGAGGGGACGTGGGACCTCTACCGCCACGGCATCGGCCAGCGCCACATCACCCGCATCCTCAGCCTCGGCCTCCTGGGCCAGGCCCAGAGGCGCCGCCTGGTCCCCACGGAGTGGAGCATCACGGCAGTGGACGACATCCTGGGGCGGCGGCTGCGTCGAGAGGTGAAGGATTACCCGCAGCTGGGGGAGGTTCAGCTCTTCGGGGCCCAGGCCCTGGCCAACAACGTCCAGGTCCTCCTGCTGCCAGGGCCCTGGATGTTCGAGGCCCTGGAGGGGTGGGAGGGCCATGGGGCCCCGGGGGCGGATCACGAGATGCCTTGGGGGCGGAAGGGGTATCCGACGAACCTGGTGGGGGCGTACCACGCCGTCCGGCTGCCCGTCCTGGAACACCTGGACACCACCCGGAGGCAGGCCACGGCCCTGGCCTTCCTGGAGGTGTACAAGGAGTGGATTCCCCTGGGGGTCTGGCGATTCCGGGAGCTGGCCCGGGAGGCCCTCCGCCGGAGGCCGCGTCGCTGCGCCTCCATGCAGGAGGCGCTAGAGGTCCTGCGGAGACGTCTCCGCATTCCCCTGGAACAGTGGCTGGAACGGAGCAAACTCTACGCGTTCCGCACCTCCCAGCGCCGGTTGGAGGACTTCCTCCCATAACGAGAGCTAGTAAGCAAGAACGTTCAAGAAGGTCAGGGGCCCTGGAGCCTCCATGGGTGGGACACAGGAGAAAGGGCGCGTCTGGCTTCTCTCGGACGACGGGGTTCTTGATGAGCGTGGGACGCCCCTCCCCGACGTCCCCTTCCAGGGGACCTCCGCCGACGCGGGCGACCGCCGCGATGGCCGGACGGCCATCCTCGTGGACGAGCACGAGGTGTGGGAGCACGCAGCGGGGTCGTGGACGCGACGGATCTCCGTGGAGGACCGAATGCACTCCGTCGCCTGGACCCGGACAGGGCGGTTGCTTGTGGGGACCGAGCCCGCCGGCGTGGCCTGGGTGGAGGAGGGCGCCCTGCGCTACCTAGAGGCCTTCGGGGCGGTCCCGGAGGCCAAGCTGTGGTCGACACCCTGGGGCGGGCCGGCGGCGGTGCGATCCCTGGCCGTGGGACGGGACGACGCCCTCTACGCCAATGTGCACGTGGGCTGGATCGTTCGCTCCACGGATGGAGGTGTGACGTGGACGACCCTGCGGAACGGGCTGGAGATGGACGTCCACCAGGTGGGCGCCCATCCCCGGGAGGCCGGCACGGTCTTCGCGGCCACGGCCAACGGTTTCCACATCAGCCACGACCGCGGTGACACCTTTGAACGGCGGGCGACGGGCCTCCCTCACCTCTACCAACGGGCCGTAGCCTGCTTCCCCGATCGCGACGTGTACCTCTCCTCCACGGCGGCGGGCAGCGGCGGGCGGCAGGCCGCCCTCTGCCGCAGCGAGGACGGAGGCCGCTCCTGGGCGCGCGTGGAGGGCCTGCCGGAGGACCTGGGCCGGAATATCGACACGCATCACGTGGCCGTTCGACCCGGCGGGGAGGCGCTCGTGGTCGTGGACGACACAAGCCTCTACGTCTCCAGGGATTACGGGGCCACCTGGTCCCCCCTCCAGGAGGGCCTTCCCCGAATCTGGAGCCTCCTCCCCCTCTAGCCCCTAAATACGCACCCGGCGATGGGGGGGCATGGCGGCGTCCGAGGTCCTGTACGTGGACATCCATGAGCCCGCGGAGGTGGAGACGTATCTCCAGGAGGCGGGCGTCCCCACCGAGCGCCGGACCCTGGCCCCCGGGGACTACGTGGTGGGGGAGGTGGGGGTGGAGCGGAAGACGATCCGGGACTTCTTCTCCTCCCTCGTGAACCGCCGCCTCTTCAACCAGCTGGACCGCCTCCGCGAGGCGTACCCTCAGGCGCTCCTCCTGGTGGAGGGCGACCTTGCCCTGGTGGAGGATTACCAGAACCCCAAGGCGTTCTGGGGCGCCTTCCTCTCCCTCCACCTGGACGAGGAAATCCCCGTCCTCTTCTCCCCCGACCTTCGCCAGACGGCCCTCCTCCTAGAGACGGCGTACCGACGCCAGGAGGGGGCGCGCAAAGGGTACGGCCTGCGCCACGTGCCGAAGCTCCTCAGCCTCGCAGAGCAACAGGCCTTCGCCGTGCAGGGGCTCCCCAGCGTGGGGGACACCCTTTCCAAGGCCCTGCTGGAGCGCTTCGGCAGCGTTCGCCGGGTGATGGCCGCGACGGAGCGGGAGCTGCAAAAGGTGCCGAAGATTGGCCCCGTGAAGGCGGCGCGCATCGAGGCGCTGCTGGACGCCCCCTACGAGGGGGGGCAGCGGCGGGTGGCCGAGGGGGAGGGGGGCTAGCCCGCCCGCCGGGCCTTCCGCACCCTGGCGAGACACATCAGTCCTCGAGAACAACCTCTCCTACGCCGGAACCAGATGCCGCAGCTTCCGAAGCGCCCGGAGGCGCGCGCGGCGGCCCACCTTGGCCTCCTGGATGCCCTGGCGGAGCAGGGCCGTGGTCTCGTCCATGGCCCTCAAGTCCACAGGATAGGGGATCCCGTCCTTCCCCCCCACGGCGAAGGCGTACTTCACGGGGTCTCGCCAGCTGGGCTCCTCGCCGTAGATCGCCTCCGCCACGTACGCCAGGGCCCGGACGGTGGCGGGCCCCACCCCCGGCTGCTCCAGGAGCTCCTCGTAGTCGCGGGGCTGAAACTCATACACGCGTCGCAGGGCCCGCCAATCCAGACGTTTGGGGACGGTGAAGGCGCGGAAGGGGTCCTCCTCGCCCGTCCAGGCGTGGAGGCTGCGCTGCCCCGGCTCCCGCACACTAGCCAGGAGGCGCTGCAGGCGTCGCGGGTCCTCGCGGGCCGCGTCCACGGAGGCGCGTCGAGCCCCCCGACTCTGGCGAGCGGTGAGATCCAGCGCCGCAGGCTGCCGCCTGCCAAGAATGGCCTGCTGGGGTTCGTCGTCAAAGCGCCGGACGAACCGCCAGTGCCAGTGGTACCTCCGGGCGTATCCCGCCTCCTCGTTCATCCCCTGCTGGATGACAGTCCAGCCGCCGTCCTCCGAGAGGATGAAGGCGTGGTGGTAGAGTTGATGGCAGTCCTGCACGGCCGCGTTGTCCACCTTGGCGCTCAGCTTGCTGGCCCGGACGAGGCCGTCCACGTCGCCATCCCGGAGGCCAAAGGCGTCGCCAAGCCATCGGATCTCCTCCGGCGTGCGGCGAGAGGCCCGTCCCTTCCCCCCGGCAACGCCTACGCCCAGGGATCGCCGTCTGAGGGCCTCCTTCATGGCCCCGGTGACCACCGTCCCCATGCCGCTGGAGTCCCAGTCCCACCCCATGACGTTGCCGAAGGCCTGGAGCCAGAAGGGGTCAGCCAGCCGCTCCAGGAGCGTGTCGCGACCCCGCTCGTGCACCAGGATCTCCGCAATGGCGCCGCCCATCTCCACCATGCGTGGGAAGAGCCAGCGAGGGGCCCTTCCACCGTGGAGCGGGAGGTCCGCCACACCAACGCAGGCGGAGACGCTCATGCGGGCCGCCTCCACCGCATCCCGACCCGGGTTTTGGCCATACGTATGGCCGAGTGCCCCTCATCCAGGGACGTATACGTCCCTCCAGTCGTGGGCCACCCGCAACTCGCGAAGCTTGAGAATGAGACGCGACGCCAGCACAAGCAGAGAAGGTAGATAGCTTGGCCCAACCGCTGGTCGCCCTGGTGATGGTGCCCGGGATAGTTGTAGTCCTTGACGCATCCGTTGACCCGCATCACGTCCACGCGACCCCGGCTCGCGGGGTCCCGTCGAGGGATGTCGAAGTGCGCGACGGTCGCCTGGCGCAGGCCGAGGAGGGTGAGGCGGCGATCCCGCTCCTTCCCGGCCACCTCCGGCCATACGTGTGGCCGAACTTAAGGCGGGAGGGGGGAGGTGGGTGAAACTGCCCAGGCTCCTACCCCGGCGAACCATCGTCTCTTGAGGTTCGGCAGTACGTATTGCCGAACGTTCCGCAGGAGGAGTGCCCGCGCTACGGCGAGAGGAACCTGTCGTAGCGTGTCTCAAGGGCCCGTCGCCGCTTGCGGTAGGCCCCTTCATCGAGTTCCCCTGCCGCCAGCTTCCCCTCCATGAACTCCAGAGCTTGCTTGTAGTCCGCCAGAATCCCCTCCCGGTACTCGGAGACGATGGCGCCGGCCTGGGCGAGGAACTCCTCACCCCGCTCGCTCACGTGATATACGATGCGAGGCCGGCCGTCCGCAGGAAAGACGGCGCTCCGGTCCACGAACCCCCAGCCGTAGAGCTCAAGGAGCTGCTTGTCCACGCTCTGCCGCCGCAGCTCCAGGCGACGGGCCAGATCCTCCGGATGATCTACCCCCTTGCCCAGCAGCTCCAGGATGCGCTGGCGGCTGGGGGACGCCACCACGCGGAGGAGCTCCAGGTCCAGAGCCACGGGCCCCCATGTCGGCGAGGCTATAAGAGACTTTATCCACCTTTCGGTGGATGTTGTCCTTCCTGGGGCTCACCTTGTCCCCCTTCGCCGTGGGCGCATCGCCGCTCCCGTGGAGGTTGTCTATTTCTATTCTGAAGACAGTATAAATATATCCCTAACGCTGCTACCTATCATGGCAGGAACCACATCAACCGGAAGCATCGTATGGAGAATGCAGGGCGAGGACGGGCCGGGGCTCGTCTCCTTCTTGACGAAGGCCTTCCGCCGGAAGCCAACCGCCGCAGCCCGCCGGCCAGAGGGGATCCCCGGAAGCCACAGGGGTTATATCTCCCCGGCGGGTCCCGGAGACATCGGACGCGTGCTGCAATGAGGCGGGAGGAGCTCCTGCGCCGGCTGGAGGAGCGGCTGGCGCGCGGAGAGATCGGCGAGGAGACGTACCGCGAGATCAAGGCCCGCTACGACGCCATGCCGGAGGAGGCGGAGGAGGAGGCCTTCGAGGAGCTGGAGGGCGAAGCCCCGCCTCCCCCCGCGGGGAACCATGAGGACATCGGCACCCTCATCGAGGAGCATGTCGGCTCCATCATGGACAAGGTAGGACGCCGCCTGGAGGCGACCCTCGGCTCGGAGGAGTTCGAGGCCCGTATGGAGGACGTGGGCGAGCGCGTCCGCCAGGCCCTCTCCCAGATGGGGCCGCGGTTTGAGGCCGGCGGCCGGAAGGTCGTCATCAGCGGCTCCGGCGTCGTGGACTTTGACACGCCCATCGAGATCTTCAAGTGCGCGGGATCCGGCCGCGTCACCTCCGACATCACGGCGAAGGAGGTCCGCGTCTCCGGCGCCTGCCGCTTCGAGGGGGCATGCGATGCGGAGGAGTTCCACTCGTCCGGCGCCGTGAAGGTCGAGGGGAACCTGCACGGCCAGGAGGTCCACACGTCCGGGTCCGTCAAGGTCGCCGGCGATGTGCGGGCGCAGGAGATCCACACGTCCGGCGCCCTCCGGGTGGAGGGGAGCATTTTGGAGTCCGGGGAGCTGGAGAGCTCCGGGAGCCTAGGCGTGGGCGGCTCCGTCCGGGTCCAGTCATTCACCAGCAAGGGCCGATTCCGCATCGGGGAGGCTCTGGAGGCGCAGGAGGTGGACGTCGGTGACGCCGCGCTTCTCGCGCTCCTCGAGCAGGTCGTAGTACACCTTTCCGCTGCACAGCACGACCTGCTTGGCGTCCT
>CAYGBN010000022.1:12175-25169 GCA_964348155.1 uncultured Methanomassiliicoccales archaeon | reverse complement strand
AGGTGGACGTCCGCCTGAGGGGGTCGTGCAAGGTCCCCTCCATCAAGGCGGCGCACATCGACGTGCGAGGAGGCCGCCGCCGGGGCGACTTGCGTGTCGGGCGCGTGGAGGGCGAAGAGGTGTACCTGGAGGATACCCGGGCGGACCTCGTCAAGGGGAAGGAGGTGCGTATCGGTCCTTACTGCACCATCCAGGTCGTTGAGGCGGAGAAGCTGGAGGTCCACGAGACCTCCACGGTGAAGGAGCAGCGCCGTCCCGGCGAAGCCTGATTCGGTGGAGGACGCCGGGCCTCGGATCGGCGGCGAAGTCGAGAGGTTGGATGGCGGAGGCAGGTGGGTCCGGCTCGCAGCCCGTGGGCATGCGGGCCTTCGTCGTGATCTGGCTTGGGCAGGTCGCCTCCCTTCTCGGCACCACCATGACCTCCTTCGCCCTCATCGTCTTCGCTCTTCAGCTTACAGGTTCGCCCACCGTGGCGGCCCTCGTGGCCGTGGCCGCCTTCGGCCCCGTCGTCCTGGTGAGTCCCTTCGCGGGCACCCTGGTGGACCGCTGGTCCCGCAAGCGGGTCATCGTGATGGCGGACTTGGGAGCTGCGTCCAGCACCGCCGCCCTCCTGCTCCTCCAGCTCACCGGGCGGCTGGAGGTCTGGCACATCTACCCCGCGGTGGCCGTGGCCGGGGCATTTGGCTCCTTCCACTTCCCCGCCTTCTCCGCCGCCGTCACCCTCATGATCCCCAAGGCCCACTACGCCCGCGCCAGCGGCATGCTCTCCCTGGCCGGCTCCCTCTCCGCCATCTTCGCGCCGCCGGTGGCCGCCGTGCTCCTGGAGACGGTGGGCCTCGGCACGGTCCTCGCCCTGGACCTGGCGACATTCCTGGCGGCCGTGGGCGCCGTCCTAGCGGTGACCATCCCCCAGCCGGCGGCGACGGCCGAGGGGCTAGCAGGTCGGGGGAGCTTCCTCCGCGAGACGGCCTACGGCTTCCGCTACATCTTGAAGCGTCCGAGCCTCCTCGGGCTTCAACTCATCTTCTTCGGGGTGAACCTCGTCGCGAGCTTCTCCTTCATCCTCCTCTACCCCATGGTCCTGTTCCGGACCGCCGGCGACACGATTCTCCTGGGCTACGTCCTCTCCGCGGGGGCTGCGGGACAGGTCGTGGGGGGCGTGCTCCTGAGCACCTGGGGAGGCCCCCGCCGACGCGTTCACGGCGTCCTGCTGGGCATGGTCCTCGCGAGCCTCTTCGGCGGCCTCGTCATCGGCCTCGGGCGGGGCTGGGTCGTATGGGCCGCCGGGAACTTCCTTGCCGGCGCCTTCGTCATCATCATCAACGGGTCGAACCAGGCCATATGGCAGTCCAAGGTCGCACCCGACGTCCAGGGGCGCGTATTCGCCGTCCGTCGGCTCGTCGCCCAGGTGAGTGCGCCCATCGCCATGGCGGCGGCCGGTCCCATGGCCGAGCACGTGTTCGAACCCGCCATGCAAGCCGGCGGCAGCCTCGCCCCCACCTTCGGGTGGCTCGTGGGGACTGGCCCGGGCACGGGCATGGCGCTGATGTTTGTGCTCACGGGGGTCCTGGGCGCCCTGGTGGGGGCGGCGGGGTACGCCTCCCGCGCCGTCCGCGACGTGGAGACGATCCTCCCCGATCACGAGGGCCGAACGATCACCTAGGCCTTCCCGGCTCCCATTCCCATTCTCAAGAACGATAAGGAAAAGGTAATAAGCGGAACCCGGAGATTCCGCCCCCATGGGTCGCATCGGCGACGGATGGCAGCTCACGAAAGTGGCCCTGGGCATCGTCCGCCAGGACAAGGAGCTCCTGGTCTTCATCCTCCTCGGCCTCATCATCTCGGGCCTCATGTGGGGCCTCTTCCTCGCCAGCGTCTTCTTCCTGGACATCGCCTTCTTCGAGGCGGTCCAGGACACGTCCGCCGTCCTCTACTACCTTCTCTACTTCCTCTTCTACCTGCTGACGGCCTTCATCGCGGTCTACTTCCAGGCGGCGGTGGTGGGCTCCGCCCTTATCCGCCTGGAGGGGGGGAGCCCCACCCTGGGCGACGGCTTCCGCCAGGCCAACAAGCACGTGGGGAAGCTCTTCCTGTGGGCGGTCGTCTCCGCCACCGTCGGACTCATCCTGCGAGCCGTCCGGGAGCGGCTCGGGTTCATCGGGCGCATCATCCTGGCTGGGATCGGAATCGCGTGGGCCCTGGCGAGCTACATGGTCATCCCTGTGGTGGTAACCGAAGGGGCGGGCCCCTGGACCGCCCTGAAGCGCTCGGCGGGCCTCTTCCGCCGGACGTGGGGCGAGACCCTGGTGGGCGGTCTGGGCCTGGGCCTCGTCCTCGCCGGACTGTTCCTGCTCGGGCTCATTCCCCTCATCGCCGGCATCTACCTCCTAGTGCAGGTCTCGGTCCTCTGGGGGTTCGTGCTCATCGGCGTCGCCCTCGTCTACTGGCTGGTCATCGGCCTGGTGTGGGGCGCGGCGTGGGCCGTCCTCTCGGCCGTCCTGTACCGGTACGCGGCCCACGGGAAGTTGGCCCCCGGCGTCTCGGCGGCTGTCCTCCAGTCGGCCATCCGTGCTTGAGCTCACGAGGCTTTGAGCACGCGGCAGATCTCCGCCCACGCAGCGTCCGTCCTGAACCCCTTCGGATCGAAGGTCGTGCGGGTGGCCTGGAAGCCCGCTTCGTGGAGGGACCGCAGGGTCCGCTGCATGGGGGGCGCCGGGATGCGAAGCGCACGGGCCACCTCGTCCGTCGTGTAGAAGAGGGGCGGGGCCGTCGCCTCCTCTCGCCACCGTTCCACGATCTGGCTGACGGCCGCCGGCATGTCGTCGCGCGGGCGAAGGGCGTTCACGAAGTCTTCGTCCATCAAGGGCCCTCCCCACAGGGGGCCCACGGGGCCCTTCGGGGCCAGGCCGCGGTCTCCGTCCTCGATGCGGACGTACGCCATGCCCTGCAGGGCCTCCTCCGCCCGGCGCGCCCCCCGGCGCAACCGCAGGATCGACTTGTAGCCGTGGCCCCTCCAGAAGGACAGAAGCGGGCGGACGGCGAGATTGTGCCGGGCGCCCCAGCGGACGAGGGCCCCCACCAGGATCCGCACCCCCACCTCATGACGGAAGGGGGCCTGGACGGGGGTGGCCTCGTAGCGACGCCGGCAGGTCTGTGGGTACGCCCCCGCCAAGGTCGCAGTGTCCGTGGCCGACACCCCCAGAAACCCCCGATCGGCCACCCCGCGGAGCGCCCCGTCCGCATAGGGAACGGGACTGCCGAAGGGGTCCACGTCCACGTAGTCGAAGCGCTCCCGCGCCAGGAGGAGGTTCAGGTCCTCTCGCTCCACCCGCACCTTCACGCCGTTCCGCGCGGCGTTCCGGCGAATCAGCGCGAAGGCCTCGGCGCGTCGGTCGTTGAGGGTCACCTCCCGTTCCCCCTCCACCTCCAGGGCCACCCGGATGCCTAGGACACCCGTGGAGGCCAGGCCATCCAGGAAGCGGCGCACCTGACCCCGGAGAACCTCCACCGCCAGGACGGAGACGTGACGGGGGAAGGCCATGGCCTGGTTGTAGAAGGGGGGCCCGCCGGCCTGACCGGGGCCCTTGACGGCGTGGCCCGCGGGCACCAGGAGGCTCGCCCGGCCCTCCTGGACCTCCACCAGGTCCCCCAGGCTTACCTCTCCCACTCGCCCTTCAGGAGGCCCACGATCTTGTACGGGAGGAGGTTCCGGTTGATGGGCGTGACCTCCAGGATCCGGATGTCGTCCCGTCGGCGGATGTCCTGCAGCAGGGGGTTCCGGGACTTCTTGTGGAGGGTCAGGATGGCGGGCTTGTCGCTGTCTAGGGCGTCCTTCACCGCCTCCACGAAGGTGTCGCTCTCCATCTCCATCTTCCCCACCTCGTCCACCACGATAACGTCCGCCTCCTCCGTCGCCTGGCGGATGGCCTGTACGCCCACCTGCTCCAGCGCCTCCAGGTCCACCCCGTACTTCCCCACGGTCACCTTGGAGTCGATCTCCGTGGAGGCCAGGACCTTGCGGACCTTCGTTCGCCAGTCCTCCACCCAGAAGCCGATGCGACGGCCGCCGTCCACGATGGGCTCCGTGACCATGCCGCCCACCACGCGCTCCTCCGCCTCCAGCATCTCGATGACCTTCCGCAGGGCGTAGGTCTTGCCAGCGTGGGGAAGGCCGGTGATGCCTATCTTGAGGGCGGTGACCATGGGGTTCCGCGGGCAAGGGTAATGCCACCAAAGTATTAAACACGTGCGATAAAAATTAGGCTGGCCTCTCGTCGCCCCGCCTGGCCTCCCCCGTCCCCCTTGTGACATCCGCAACCCACATCAGGGGGTACCGCAGCTCCTCCACGTAGCGCATCTCGCACCGGGCCGCGCTCTCCCCGTACCGAACGGTCAGCTTCACGTGGAGCATGCGGGGCGCCAGGGAAACGTAGCGGTAGGGGCCGCCCCTCGTGCGCAGACCTCGCCGGTCGATGCGCACCCGGACGTCCTCCACGAAGGGCTGGACACGGACCCCCTCCTCGATGGCACGCTCCACCACGTCCACGTTCTCGGGGCTCAGGGGGGTCCCCACGAACTGGTGGTAGACGGAGCCCAGCTTGATGCCCGCCTCGAAGGTCGCACGTTCCGCGTCGGTGCACTGGAAGTAGGAACGGGCCGGGTCCTCCATGGTCTCGCCCGAATGGAGATGGGGGGCGAGGCCTTGAGGGTTGGGGGTCAGCCCTCAAGGCGGTCGGGGAGCTCCTGCAGGCTGCGGAGGACGGTGCAGTCCGTGGCGTCCGACACGCCGTCCCGATCCACGAGGAACGGGGCGATGCCCACGTTCCGGGCCCCCACGACGTCGGCCTCGTAGGTGTCGCCGACGTGGACGGCACGGTGCGGCTCCACTGCCATGGCCCTCAGCGCCTCCCGAAAGATGCGGGGGTGGGGCTTCTCCACCCCCACGGCGAAGGAGTAGGTCATCGCCTCGAAGAAGGGAGCGAGCCCCAGGTCCTCCAGCCACCCCGGAAGGCCGTGGTTGGCGTTGGAGATGACGGCCATCCGCAGGCCCCGATCCCGGAGCTCCTCCAGGGTGGCGAGGGTCTCCGGAAAGAGGTGGATGTGCACGCCCCCCTCCCACCGCTGGGCCACGGCGTCCAGCACGTCCTCGGTGACGGGGAGGTCCAGGCGTTCCAAGATGCGGGCGTCCTGTCGTCGGAAGTATGCGCGCTCCTCCTTCTTCGTGGGGGGGAAGGGAGGACCCGCCTCCCTGATCGTCTGCTGGATGGCCCGGTGGAGATCCGCCCGGTTCACCTCGGGGCCTCGGACCCCCACCCGGGCGACGACCTCTGCCGGGGTCACGTGGTGGCCGAACTGCGCCAAGGTCTCGGCCCAGATCTCGTCGGCCCCCGGCGCGGCCCACGTGAGGGTCCCGCCGACGTCGAAGAAGACCACGTCCCGTCCGCCGGGCATGGGAGGCGGATGCGCCCCTCCCCTATGTCTGCTTCGGCGGCGAGAAGCCTTAAGGCGGGGGGACCCTGCCGTGGCGTGGCCCACAAGTTCGACCCCGCCCACAGGGAGCGGCTGCACGACCCGGAGCGGGGGACGTGGCAGGACCCGGAGGCCATCCTCCGGACCCTCGGCGTGGGGCGGGGGATGGTCCTGGCGGACGTGGGGTGCGGCACGGGCTTTTTCGCCCTCCCGGCGGCGGCCCAGGTCGGGCCGGGGGGGAGGGTCTACGGCGTCGACATGCAAGAGGAGATGCTGTGGAGCCTGCAGGACCGGCTGCAAGAGGAGGGGGTGCGCAACGTCCTCCCCGTCCTCTCCCTGGAGGACGTCATCCCCCTGCCGGACGGATCCGCAGACGCCGCCCTCCTGGTGAACGCCCTCCACGAGCTCCGGGGGGACGGGGCGCTGCACGAGGTCTGGCGCATCCTCCGCCCGGGGGGGTTCCTGGGGGTGGTGGACTGGAAGAAGGAGCCGATGGAGCGCGGGCCCCCGCTGGACCACCGTCTCTCCTTGGGGGAGGCCCGGGCACGCCTGGAGGGCGTGGGATTCCGGCTGGAGGAGGTGGACGTGGGCCCCTACCACTACGGCCTGCGGGCCGACAGGCCACCCCCCGAGGGCGCGGGCGCGCCAAAGGCTTAAGGCCGCCACCCCCGTGGTCCCCCCTCCCATGAAGCTCATCGGCGTCATCGGCAGCCAGCACCCCACGCCGGAGGGGCTCGCCCGGGCGGAGGAGGTGGGCGCCCTCATCGCCCGCCGGGGCGCCGCCCTCATCTGCGGCGGGCTGACGGGCGTCATGGAGGCGGCGTGCAAGGGGGCCAAGGCCGAGGGCGGCCTCACCGTCGGGGTCCTCCCTACCATCCGGAAGGCGGACGCCAACCCCTACGTGGACGTGGTCGTCGCCACGGGCATGGGGACGGCCCGCAACGTCATCATCGTGCGCTCGGCGGACGCACTCATCGCCGTGGACGGCCGCTACGGCACTCTCTCGGAGATCTCCCACGCCTTCGAGCAAGGGAAGCGCGTGATCTCCCTGGGGAGCTGGGACATGGCGAGGCTGGAGATTCCGGCGGAGCTGTACGTGCAGGCCGCGACCCCGGAGGAGGCGGTGGAGCTCGCCCTGCAGGACGCGGAGGACCCCTCCGACAACCCCATCTTCTGAGCCCGTCACCGCTTCTCCAGGTCCTCTCCGCCGGCGAAGGCCGCCTGGATGGCGCCGTAGACGTCCTCCATCCCGAAGGGAATCTCGGCGGAGACGGGGGTGAGGGTCCTGTACACGCCCACCGCCTCCAGGGCCTTCAGGAACTCCACGTCCAGCACGGCCTTCGTGGACGCCCCCTCTGCCACCACGCCGTCGTACAAGGCGTAGGGGTCGGAGGACCACCGGAGGACCCGCTTCAGCTCCTCCTCCTCCAGCAGGTCCCCCTTGGACAGGACGTGGAGGAAGGGGATGGCGTGGCGGAAGTGGGTGGTGGCCGCCAGGAGGAGGGAGGAGACGAGGCCCGAGGGGCTTCGAGAGAGGATGGGGTCGGAGAGGTAGACGAGGAACGACGCCTCCCGACCGAAGGTGTCCAGGACGACCTGGCTCGATTGCCGGAAGGTGAAGAGTTCCATCTGTCCCGGGGTGTCCACCAAGACGTAGTCCGTCTCAAAGCCCTCCAGGACCGCCGCCACCTCCTTCGCGTTGAGGGCGATGAGGTCCGCCGCCATGATCTGGGCGCCGTTGGGCCCCAGGCCGTAGTCGCGCATGACCTCCTGGAGGTTGATCCAGTCCCGGATGTCCACGTCGGGTTCGAAAGGCAGGCTCTCCGCGCCTGGATCCAGGTTCACGGCGAGGGCGTCGTACCCCTGGACCTTGAGCCAGGACTGAAAGGCCCCCACGAGCGTGGACTTCCCGCTCCCTGCCGTCCCCAGGACGTACACGAGCGGCGAAGTCATCGGACTCCGCAGGGGATGTCCCTACAAAATCCTTCGTGGAGGAGACGGGCCCGAAGGGAGTTTCGGGGTCGTGGACCCTTTCGAACCCTTGACCAATCGGTCGCTCCGCCGAAGCGTAAGAGCCGACCGCTCTGCCGGGCTGAGCTACGGGCCCGCGGGGATGATGAAGGAGGTGGCTCCTTAAAGGTATCGCGACCCGCAACGGAGGCGCCTCCCACGTCCGCGCCACCGCGAGAGGCTAAATAGCGAGAGGGGCGTGTGGCGAGGGTGGTGGATCCCGAAGACCTGGGCGGCCCTCGCTTCGAGTTCCGACCCCTCCCCGCCAGCCCCATCGTCATCGCCCTGTTCATGCTCACCCTGTTCGTCGTCCTGGTGGGCCTCCCCCTGTCGAGCCTGAGCCGGGGGAACCTGGACCTCTGGTGGCTGTGGATTGTCCCGCCCCTCGCCCTCCTGGGCGCCATGCTCCTCGGTCGGCCGGGGGCCTTTCGCGTCTACGACAACGGGGTGGAGCTCCCCCTCCCCCTCTGGCAGCGCCTGGCGGGCGTGCCTCGCCTCTACGCCATGGAGGAGATCGTCAACGTGTATCCCCGTCTCTACTACGTGGCGGGGGCGCTCCTCTCCCCCTTCGCCGCCTCCGTGGGGACCGTGGAGCATCTGGGCCTCAACCTGGACCTGGCTGACGGGCGGGAGGTCGTCGTGAAGTTCACTCCGGGCATCCCCCGCTTCTCCCAGGGGCAGGAGGAGGGGTACCGCATGGCGGCCGAGGAGCTGCGGGCGGTGTTTCGCGAGCACGACAGGCCCTGGGTCTCCCGGGTGCGAGACTACGGCCCGGAGGAGATCGACCGGATGAAGCGCGCGGCCGCCCGCCCCCTCATGCCCTTCCCCGTCATCGTCCTCGCCTTCTTCGCCCCTGTGGCTATCATCCCTCTCCTGTACACGGCGTTCACGGCCCTGGCGATCCCCTTGGACGCCGCCGGCCTGGCCGCCCTGGTGACGGCGGGCCTGGCACCCGTGGTCGCCATGCTCCTCACCTCTTGGCGGCGAAGCCGCGTGCGCCACGGCTACCTGAAGGAGATCGCCAAGCACACGGAGTGGAGGCGCGAGACCCCCGCTAAGGCCACCTGAGGTAGCCCACGCCCGTCTCCTCCTCTCGGTCCAACGGGAGGATGAGGAGCGTGTACGTGGTCCCCGGCTCCACCTCCACGAGGAAGAAGTCCCCCGCGTCCAGCACCCCGTTGCCGTTCGCGTCCGTGAAGGAGACGAGCCCTTCGAGGCCGGCGGGCAGGGGGCCGAAGGTGTGCTCCTCCTCTCCCACCCTCAGGAGGACCTCGAACTCCCCCAGGGCGCCCGGGAGGGACGCGCTCGCCACCTCCACGCGCAGGGTCCCGTCCTCCAGAGTGGCGGCCAGCCTGTAGTGGGGACCTTTCGGCTGCTCCTCGTAAAACAGGAGGGTGGGCAGGAAGACGAAGGCCAGCACGGCGGCCAGGCCCAGGGCGGCCAGGACGGAGAACAGCATGAGGCGGGTCGCCTGCTTGGAGGGGGGCCGCCTGCGGGTGAACTTCTTGGGCTGCTCTGGCGCCTCCATCCCCAGGCTCCTACTCCAGGTAAATCGCGGGCCTCCACGGCATGGCGAGGTGCGCCTTGTTCCCGGGGTCGCGGACGCCCTCGCGCCCTTCCTCAAACACCTCCACCTCCGCGCCCAGCTCCCGTGTGGCGAAGGGGCGTGCGTCCTCCAGGAGGGCCCGTTCGTCCTCGAGGGGGTCCATGAACTCCTCTTCCCCTCCGCGTTGGGACAGGGCCTTCACGAGGGCCTTGCAGAAAGTGGGGAGGCGGTCCCCGTACTGCGCCGCGGCGGGGATCGTCCGCGCGACCTTGATCAGGGAGCCCACCTCCAGGGGGCCGTCCCGGCGCAGATCCACCGCTTTCTGCTGGAGCTCCCGCTTCCAGTGGGGCGCGGCGTACAGGAGGACCCGCTTCGGCTGCATGCCCGTGGCCTTCACGATCTGGCGGACGTCGTCCAATGTGTCCTTCAGGTACCGCTCCAAGGCCTCGGCCCGAGAGTCCAGGGCCTGCTCCGAGGACTCGGGATAGGGGGCGAGCTGGACGAGCCCCTCCCTCCCCAGGCGGTGCCACATCTCCTCCGCCACATGGGGGGCAAAGGGGGCGAGGAGCTTCGCCTGCGCCTCCAGGAACTCCTCCAGCATGTCGGCGTTGGGGACGTTTCCGCTCCGCCGCAGGTACCAGGCCCAGTGCCGCTGAAGGTCGAAGAAGACGTGCCGGAGGGCCGTGCGGTGGGCCATGGACTCCATGGCCTGCGTGGCCCCGCGGATGGCGCGATGGAGGGCGGAGCGGAACCAGGAGTCCACCGTCCGCCACTCCTCCGTCGTCTCCCACGGCGTGCGCGCCGTCTCGGCCATGGCGGCCAGCTTCCCGCCCACCGATTCGGCGAAGTCCTCGTCGAAGGTGGGGTCGTCCAGCCCCTCGCCGCCCTGCGCCAGGGTGACCCGGGTGGCGTCGGCCCCCCACCGCTCCAGCGCGCGCCGCAGGAAGAAGGCACCCCCTTTGGACTTCGACATCTTCTTCCCCTTGATGTGGAGCATCCCGTTCACCCCGAACGCCCGGGGCCAGAGCTCCGGGGGGAAGAGGGCCACGTGGGTGAAGAGGCAGAAGGCCAGGTGGTTCGCCACGAGGTCCTTCCCTGACTGCCGCAGGTCGAAGGGGTACCAGTAGCGGAACTCCTTCCGCAGGTCCCTCACCCGATCTTCGGACAGGCCCGACGCCACCGCCACCTCGGGAAGCTCCCCCTCCCCCAGGAACACGTAGTCGAAGAGGGCGTCCGTCAGCTTCCCGGCATCCATCTCGTCCGACTGCAGGACATGGGCGATGGTGTAGTAGGCCATGTAGGCCGTGGAGTCGGAGAGGGACTCGATGACCCAGTCCTCGTCCCAGGGCAACCGGGTGCCCAGCCCTTTGTGGTGCGTGGCGGCCCAGTCGTTCAGCCAGTCGACGACGTGATGGAACTGCTTCCCAATGGCCTCGGTGTAGAGGGTCATGGTGTCCAGGTGCGCGTGGACCCGCTCCTTCCAGGCGGGGTCCCCGTAGGCCAGGAACCACTGGTCCTCCACGACCTTGACGAGGGCCGGCGTGAGGCAGCGGCACACCACGGGGCCGCTGGGCTCGAACAGGACGTCCGCCTCGCCGTCCCGGAGCATCCGCGCCTTCACCCCCTCCTTCGCCTCCTCCACGGATTGCCCGGCGAAGCCCCCGCACCTCTCGTTCATGACACCGGCGTAGTACTCCGTCCGGTAGACCTCCTCCTTTGCGCGCTCCAGCTTCTCCCGGTCCATCTGATCCACGATGCCCATCCGCCTCACCACGTCCTCCGCAGGGAGCGGGCCGTAGCCCTCGATGTCGATGATGGGGATGGGGTCCAGGGCCTTGACGAAGGGCAGGTCCAGCTCGAACCGCGTCAGGGTCTCGTCCTCCTTCTGGAGCTCGCGAAGGGCCACCAGGTCGTCGGGGGCGTCCGACGGCACGCTGCTGACGATGCCCGTGCCGATGGACTGGTCGATGAAGCGGCTGGGGAGGATGATGACGGGGTCCCCCACGAGGGGAATCGTGCAGCTCTGGCCCACGAGGTGGGCGCCGGGGACGGGGCCCAAAACCTCCACGTCCTTTCCCTGGGCGGCGAGCTTCTCCGTCGCCCCCGGGTTGACGATCCACCGCTCTCCGTCCACCACGGCCTCGACGTACTCCACCTCCGGATCCACCCAGACGTTGGTGGTCCCGAACACCGTTTCCGGCCGCAACGTGGCGGCGACCACGTAGCGCTGACGCAGCCGGAACTTCAGCAGCGTGAACTCAAGCGGGGTCTCCCCCTCCCCCTCATACCGATCGTGGTCGCCAATGGGGATCTCGTCCTTGGGGCACCAGATGACCGGGTGCGCCCCCAAGCGAAGGTAGCCGCCCTCCCGCAACCTTCGGAACTGCCACTTGACGAAGGCGTCGTAGGGGGGGTTCTGGTCCGTGGTGATGAAGGTCCGGGACCAGTCCACCGCCGCGCCAAAGGCCTGGAGATCCGCCTGATACTGCCCCGGCTGCGTGCGGACCCAGTGGAGGGGGTCGGCGAATTCGGGGATGGCCTCCTCCGGCACGTCGATGCTCCGCAGGATCTCGAGCTGCACCTCCTCGGCCTCCTCCACCCGCTTCGCCGCGCCCAGGATGGGGAGGCCTGTGGCGTGGAAGGCCTGAGGGAGGAGGACGTTGAAGCCCTGCATCCGCTTGTAGCGAGCCATGATGTCGGCGTGGAGGAAGGTGGCGCCTTGGCCCACGTGAAGAAGTGCGTTGACGTAGGGGTAGGGGAAGGTGGCGAAGTACTTCGGCCGGGAGGAGTCGGCTCGCGCGCGGAAGACGCCCGCTTCCTCCCAGGCCGCCTGCCAGCGCGGCTCCGCTTCCCTCCAGTCGTACGCCTGGCCAGGCATGCTCCGCTGCTTACCCGCGTGGTTTATTAAACCTTTTTGCGGCGGTCCGGGAGACACAAGGGGACCCGTCGGAGCGCAGGTTCCCCTCACTCCAACGGCGTCGTCATACGAAGTATGACTTTCGTCATAACGATTATATAGACTGTCCTCCATGCCGGGTCAGCGCCGGTCCCGCGACCGGCCTCCCCGGAGCGATCCGTGAGGTCCCTATGGACGGCAGCGACCGAATCACCATCCGCCTGGAACCCGAGATCCTGACCCGCATGGACACGCTCCTGGCGAAGGGCTCCCGGTACGGGAGCCGGTCCCACCTCTGCAGGCTGGCGGTGCGCCGGCTCTTGGAGACGGAGGAGGGGCACAGCAACCGCGTCACCGCCGAGATCCCGAAGGCGTACCTGGAGTTCATCGACGCCCTGGTGGAAGGCGGCTACTTCGCCAGCCGGGAGGAGGCAGTGGAGCGACTGGTCAAGGAGGGGCTGACTGACGACCGCGTCAAGGCGCTCCTAGGGCACCAGGAGGCCATGGGACGCGCCGCGGGCAAGCTCTTCCCCGTGAAGCTGGAGGAGCGGGACGAGGCGAGGGGGGCCTGAAGGTGAACGGTACACCGCTGGAGGGGGAAGTTCCCCGGGAGACCTGAGAGGGCAGTGCCACGGGCACTTGTCAGAAGGGATGGGATGCACTCGAAGGAACTTCCCTGCTCCATCCACACGTAGGAGGACGGAGGCGTGCTGGCCCGGGAGGTGGCACAGCGCATTCTAACGCAGCTCCCCGGACTGCTGGAGGAGCCAACGTTTGACCTGGTGGGCGTGGGCGGCGCGGGGTTGAACGTGCTGCACCACGTGACGGAGACGGCGAACCTCCGCAAGGTGGCCGTTGACCGCGATGCCTACCGTCTGGCGCTCTGCGGCTGTACAAACCAGGTGGAGCTGCGGGCTGCGCGGGACGGATGGGGCGACGTCCTCCGTGTCGGAGGGGACCTCGACCGCCGACTGGAGGGGGACGTCCTCCTCCTGACGGCGGGACTGGGCCGCAGAACGGGGACGGAAGCCGCCCCCGCCATCGCCGACCGGGCCAAGGAGCGGGGCCTGCCC
>CAYGBN010000022.1:5298-12165 GCA_964348155.1 uncultured Methanomassiliicoccales archaeon | reverse complement strand
GGACGTCTGGGTGTGGATGAACGCGAACTCGCCGGCGGGGGCCCGCGTCATGACCCTCCATCCGGGGCGGTACTACGTCGACGCCGCCCCCGTCATCGCCGACCGGGCAAAGGATCGGGTCCTGCCCGTCCTGGCCTTTCTCATCTGGCCCTTCCAAGAGGAGGGCATCGCCGAACGGGCCGAAGGAGGGCTGACGGCCCTGCGGTCCACCTGCGACGCCCTCATGGTCCTGGACAACGAGGCGGCGCTGACCGTCGACGGCGAGGCGAACCACTGGGAGGCCGCCCGCTTGGTGAACCACATGGTGGCGCGCATGGTGGAGCGGCTCGTGGCCCGCATCTCCGAGGCCTTTCCCTTCTCCCTGCAGGACGAGATCGCTGACTATGTTGAGGGGCTTCCCGCGGCCAACGCAGACGCCCCGTTGCGGGCCGCGCAACTCCACCCCCACGACGCCCCGAGCCCGATCCCCCTGGACGCCCACGGCTGGATCAAGCTTCGATAGTCCGTCTCGGCGGCCCCGCATAAGGATGCCGGCAAGCAGCCTGAGGTGTCACTTCCCCCCTCCCCAGACCAGAGAGCCGCCCCACAACCCTCATATGGGCCCCTGGAGGTTCCCAACTGCCATGGGAAACCACAGCGAGTATGTCGAGATGGACACGAGGGGAGAGGTCCAGATTCTCGATCTGACCCCACAGGTGACGGACGTCATCAAGCGTTCCGGCCTCGGGACCGGGGTCGCCTGCGTCTTCTCCGCCAGTTCCACCAGCGCGATTACGACACTCGAATACGAGCCCGGCCTCCTGGAGGACCTCCCCGCGGCCCTGGAGCGCCTCTTCCCCAAGGACCTCCGCTACGGGCATGAGGAGCGGTGGCACGACGGCAACGGGCACTCCCACGTGCGCGCGGCGTTCCTCGGCCCCAGCCTCTCCATCCCCTTCCAGGACGGCCGGCCGGTCCTGGGGACGTGGCAGCAGATCGTCTTCGTGGAGCTGGACAACAAGCCCCGACGACGCCGCATCCTGGTGCAGCTTGTCGGAGAGTGAGGGGGCCCCCAAGCCTTAAGAGCCGATTGCACATCTGCACAAGCGTGCAGATGTTCTCCGGGGAGCGGGGGGCCACCCGCCGCACCATCCTCGCCCTGGCCTGGCCCGTCGTCCTCGCGAACTTCTTCCATACCCTGACAACCACCGTCGACCTCCTCATGGTGGGGCGCCTGCCGGAGCCCGCCGTGGCCCTGGCCTCCGTCGGATTCGGCGGGCAGATGGTGTTCTTCACCTTCACGGTGATGATCGCCATCACCGCGGGCACCATCGCCCTCGTCGCCCGGGCCGTGGGGGCCGAGGAGCCCGACCAGGCGAACCGCGTCTTGGTTCAGAGCCTCCTCCTGGCGGTCCTTCTGTCCCTGCCCGTGGCCCTGACGGGCGTCCTCTTCGGGGAGCCCATCGTGGCCCTCTTCGGTCCAGAGCCCGACGTCGTCCAGGCGGGCGGGGCCTACATACGGATCATCTTCCTGGCGGCGCCCTTCCTCTTCGTCATGTTCGTCTCCATCTCCGCCCTCCGGGGGGCCGGCGACATGGTGACCCCCCTGTGGGTCGGCGCCCTGGTGAACGTGGTGAACTTCGGGTTGAACGTGCACCTGATCTTCGGGGCGACCTACGACCTGGGCCCTCTCCATCTGGCGATCCCCCGGCTGGAGGTGGAGGGAGCGGCCATCGGGACCGCCCTCTCGTACGCCACCGGCGCCCTCGTTTACCTGGCCCTCTACCGGCGAGGACGGCTCCGTCTTCGCCTGCGGCGGCCCCGGCCCCTCTGGAACGGAGGGTTGGCGCGCCGCATCCTCCGAGTAGGGTACCCCGCCGCCCTGGAGCAGATCGTCTTCCAGGTGGGCATTCTCATCTGGATCGCCATGGTGGTCTCCTTCGGGACGGCGGCGTTCGCCGCCCACAACGTGGGCCTCCGCATCCAGTCCTTCGCCTTCATGCCCGGCTTTGGGTTCGCCATGGCGGCCGCGGCCTTGGTGGGGCAGAACCTGGGCGCGGAGGACCCGAAGGAGGCGGAGCGGAGCGGCTGGGAATCCGCGAAGTTGGCGGTCCTGGTCATGGGGGGCCTGGGCGTCGTCACCTTCCTCGGGGCACCGTGGATCGCCCTGGCCTTTACGTCGGAGCGTGAGGTGGTGGACCTGACCATCCTCTTCATCCGCGTCCATGCCATCAGCATCCCCGCCACGGGCCTCTTCTTCAGCATGGGGTGGGCCCTGCGCGGCGCGGGCGACACCCGGTGGCCCCTGTACGCGACCCTCATCGGCATCTACGCCATCCGCCTTCCCCTGAGCTACTTCCTGGGCTACACACTGGGAATCGGCGTCCTGGGCATCTGGGTGGCCCTCCCGGTGGAGTACTACCTCCGCTCCGTCATCGTCAGCCAGCGCTTCCAGACGGGGGCGTGGAAGGCCGTGGCGGTGTAGCGCGCCCGTCCCGACCTAGAGCATCCGATCCAGGGCACTCTCAACCCGACCCCGGAAGGCCTCGTCCTTCCGGGTCTTGATCAACAGCAGGAGCATCTCCAGCCGCCAGAGCGTGTGAATCTCCAGGGGCTCCCGGGCACCAGGGCCCTCCAGCTCGCTCCGAATGGCGTCGTCGATCTGCAGCATGAGGCGGCGCGCCTCCTGGACCATTTCTGGCGTCACGCTCGGGAGGTACCCCATGCTCTCCAGAATCCGCAGCATGCGGGAGACCTCCTCCTCGCCATAGAGGCTTCCCAGGTCCATGCCCTCCACGTCCGTGGACAGGTCCGGCGCCACCAGGAACGTCCGCGCCGTACGTGTGAAGACCTTTTCCGGGATGTGGTGGGTCTTCCGCTCCCCCGAGGGGACCACCAGGTCCGCCTCCTGGAGCTTCTCCAGATGCCGGTACACGGTGGACTGGTCCTTCTCCAAGATGTCCGCGAGCTCCGCCGCCGTCATCCCCTTCACCCGCAGCAGGCTGAGAATCTTGCGTCGCGTGGAATCGGAGACGATGCGAAGGGCGTCGGGATCCCGGATGAGGCGGAGTTCCTCCACGGGGCAGGGAAGGCGGGCGAGGCTTTATAATTACTGCACATATGCGCATTCGTGCAGTCGTCTTCCATCCTGAGGCCCGACTCCGAGGAGCCCCCTTCGTGAATCCGGAACGCCGCAACGTCGCCTTTCTCTCCTTCCTGAGCTTCCTGGTGACGCTGGGGTTCGGCATCATCGCCCCCGTCCTCCCCTTCTACTTGGATCTCCTGGGGGGTGCGGCCCTAGAGATGGGGCTCCTCATGTCCTCCTTCATGGTCACGCGGGCCCTTCTGGCTCGCTACTTCGGCCGCCTGTCGGACCTCGTCGGCCGGAAGCGACTTGTCGTGCTGGGGGCGGCCATCTACGCCCTGCTGGGCTACCTGTTCACGATCCCCACGTACTGGTCGGGGCTGCTTCTGGTGCGGGGGCTCCAAGGCGTGGCCTCCGCCATGACGTGGCCTGTGGGCGAGGCCCTCGTCGTGGACTCCTCCTCCGAGGATCGGAGGGGGGGCGCGCTCTCCTTCTACATCGTCGCCGCCAACCTGGGCTTCGCCGCAGGCCCCTTCGTCGGGGGCGGGCTGCTGTGGGTGGGCCAGGAGGGGCTGGGCCTCACCGGGGCCTCCGCCTTCCACTTCCCCTTCCTCTTCCTGGCCCTCTTCTCGGCCGTTGCGACCCTCCTGGTCTGGCTCTTCGTCCAAGACATCCTCCCCCCGCAGGAGTCGCGGCCGACGCTCCAGACGTTTCTCCCCCGGCTTCGCCGCGGGACGGAGGCGGCGGCCCCGGGGGATGTGGCCCGCCCCGACCTGCCCCCCGAGGTCCGGCGCCCCGTCAACGTCCTCCTCTTTAACGCCCTGGGCAACGGCTTCTCCATCAGCCTCATCGCCTCCCTCCCCGTCTTCTACATGAAGGACTACCTGGGGATGGAGGCGACCCTTGCGGGCGTCGTGCTGGGCATCGCCATGAGCGTGGGAATCTTGGTCAACGTGCCATCCGGCATCATCGCGGACCGCTTTGGCCGGAAGCCCCTGGTCATCCTGGGCGGCTACGTCTCCCGCACGTCCACCGCCTTCATCCCTCTCACCGCCACCGCCCCCCAGATTGCCAGCCTTCTCGTCCTCCGCTCCTTCGCCTTCCAGGTCCACCGTCCCGCCATCCGGGCCATGCAGGCCGACCTCTTCCCGGAGGCCGTGCGGGGGAAGTATACGGGCAACGTCCAGGCCCTCTTTAACTGGGGGGCCGCCTTGGGGGCTCCCCTGGGCGGCTTCCTCTACGACGCCTTGCGGGGCCTCCCCTCCCTCCCCCTCCTGACCCTGCCCGGCATCTACCTCCCCTTCGTGATCTCCGCCATCCTGGGCATCGTCACCACCACCCTGATCCTTCTCTTCGTCAAGGAGACGGTTCCGGGACCGGCGGCCCGGCGCATCTCCCCCGCGGAGCTGTAGGCGCCCCCGTTCGCTAGGGTTAAAAGGCACCCGTCCGTATGCGCGCCGGGGTGTGATCATCGACTTCGACGTGCAGAGTCGGCCGGCCGAACTCCGATTCAAGCTCACCCGGGTGGGGGTCACGGGCGTCCGGAAGCCCGTCGCCGTCCGGCGGCCGACGGGAGACATCACCCTAACTACGGACTTCGACATCTTCGTGGACCTGCCCGCCACCATGAAGGGGTCCCACCTCTCCCGCAACCTGGAGGTGGTCAGCGGCATTGTGGACGAGAGCGTCCAAGAGCCTGTCCGCAGCCTCGAGGACCTGTGCGCCGACATCGCCCGACGGCTACTGGAGCGGCATGAGTACGCCAACACCAGCGAAGTCCGGGCCCGAGCAGAGTACTTCCTGGAGCGCACGACCCCCCTGGGGAAGCGGACCACGGAAACCTACACGCTGGAGGCCAGCGCCCACGGCCTGCGGGGCAGCGAGGTCGCCCTCTCCAAGGCCATCGGCGTGGAGGCGGTAGGCATGACGGCGTGCCCGTGCGCCATGGAGACGATCCGGCACAACATGGGGCGCGGCGGTGCGCCGCCCGACGAGGACGTGCCCATCATCACCCACAACCAGCGAAACCGGACGGCCCTTCACCTGGAGGTCCCCAACGGACGTGAGGTGGAGGCCAACGACCTCATCGACATGGTGGAGGACAGCTTCAGCTCCCCCACATACGAGATCCTGAAGCGGGGGGACGAGGCGGAGGTCGTGCAGAAGGCCCACGCCCAGCCCCGCTTCGTGGAGGATGTGGTCCGGGAGATCCTCCACCGACTGTTGAAGCGCTACCCGGACTTCCCCGACGACGCCCAGGTCCACGTGCGGAGCACCAGCGAGGAGTCCATCCACAAGCACAACGCGGTGGCGGAGCGCGTAACGACCTTCGGGGAGCTACGGCGGTAGGCGGGCCTCCACGGCCCGCCGGATGCGCCGGGCCACGGGGCGGAGCTCCTCCACGGAGGCCGTCCGACGCGTCGGCCAACGGCCCTTGGGGGAGTCGTTCTCGTAACGCGGAATGACGTGGACGTGGACGTGGAAGACGATCTGGTTCGCCGCACGGCCGTTGTTCTGCCCGATGTTGACGCCGTCGGCGCCCATGGCCTCCCTCACGGCCGTGGCGAGCTCCGCCACCCGGGCGAAGAGGGGCCCCACGTCCCCGGGGGGCATGTCGAACAGGGTGTCGTAGTGGGCGCGGGGGAGGACCAGGACGTGGCCCTCGTTAATGGGCGCCTTGTCCATGAAGGCCAGGAAGGCCTCGTCCTCGTGCACCATGGCCGCCTCCCCCTCGCCTTTGGCAATGGCGCAGAAGACGCATCCGTCCTGGAAGGGCACGTCCACGCCTGGGCATGGGTAGCGCGGCATATGAGCGTTCGGTCAGGGGCGGGCGGCCGGCACCCTGCAACCTATATAGCGTGGGGGCCGAATCCTCCCGTATGCTCGGCCTCTGCCACATGTGTGGCGCCTCCGCCGGCAACACCTGCCGGTTCTGCGGGAGGCCCGCCTGCAAGGACCACTACGACGCGAAGGCGGGGGCCTGCCTCTCGTGCCTGGGAGGGACGATGGCCGGGAACGAGAGCTGACCTCACCACACGATGCGGGAGCCCCGGAGCCACGCCAGGTCGTTCTCCACGAGCGTCCGGATGTCCGTCAGCTCCTCCAGCACCATGACGAGCCGCTCCAGCCCCAGCCCCCAGGCCAGGACGGGGGCGGTGATGCCGAATGGGGCCGTCACCTCGGGGCGAAAGAGGCCCGATCCGCCCAGCTCGATCCACTGGCCCTTCAAGTACCCCTCGGGTTCCATGCTAGGCTCCGTGTAGGGGAAGTAGCCAGGCCGGAAGCGAATCCTCTCAAACCCCATCCTCCGGTAGAACTCCTGGATGGTGCCGATGAGCATGGCCAGGTTCGCCCCTTCCTCCATGACCACGCCCTCGATCTGATGGAACTCCCCGGGGAGGTGCGTTGCGTCGGGCGAGTCCGTCCGGAAGACCTTCCCCACGATGAAGGCCCTTTGCGGGGGGTCGGGGTGATCGGCCAGGTAGCGTATGGTCTCACAGGTCGTGTGGGGCCGTAGGACCGCGCGCTCCGCCTCCGCGCGCTGCCAGGTGTATGACCAGCCCGTGGAGCCCGTCTCCCCCCCGTGCTCGTGCACCGCGGAGACGCGCTGAACCACCGCGTCCGCCGGAAGCGGGTAGCGCGGCGCGCCCCGCACGTAAAACGTGTCCAGCATGTCCCGGGCCGGGTGATCCTGCGGCTGAAACAGGGCGTCGAAAGACCAGAACGCGGAGCCCACATAGTTTCCGGGAATCTCCGTGAACCCCATCTCCAGGAAGATCCGCCTGATCTTCTCGATGTATCGG
>CAYGBN010000022.1:0-5288 GCA_964348155.1 uncultured Methanomassiliicoccales archaeon | reverse complement strand
TACGCCCGGACGTCGTACCTGCGGAAGGTCCGCCTCCGCCACGCTCCGCTCCGCAGCAACTCGGGCGTCACCTGGGAGTCGAGGGGAGTCTCCTCCCTCGCCTCCGCGGTCCCCTTCGCGCCCCTTCCCTTGAGGGCCTTAAGGACGGGATCGGCCTTCTTCGTCAGGCGGATCTCCCGCTCCACCCCACGCCGCTCCTGGACGATCTCCTGGCGCTGCTTCAGCATGGCCAATACCTGGGGGTCCGCCTCCTCCTCCCGAACGGCCCCCTGGGCCAGGCGCTGGATGAGGAGCTCGTCGGGTCCGGGGACCTCCGCAGCCACTCGTCCCTCGTCTCGAAGGACGACGACCGTGGTCTCCTCTCCCCTCCGGATGTCGGCCCAGCCCTTGCGCCGGAGCCAACCCAGGACGATGGGCACTTCGTCCGCCTCGAACCCACCGCGGCGCTGCAGCTCCTCCACGGGGAGCTCTCCAACCTCCAGGAGGACGGCGAGGGCGCGCCGCTCGGGGAGGTCTCTGGACGCCCATGCGGGGTCCTGGAGGGTGTAGGTCCGGACGATTCGTTCGTGAATCTTGACCAGTCCCTTGGCCCGGAGCCAGGAGGCCGCGTTCATGACCTGCACCTCCTCCTGCAGGGTCCCCTGGCCGACAAGGGCCCCCGGAGGCGAAGGCCCTCCTGCCTGCAGGGCTTGCAGGAGGTCCCGCTCTCCCGGCCCCAGCGTCTCCGCCATCTCCTGGGGATCCATCTCCCGGCGCAACGCCAGATGGCCACTTAGGCTTTTCCCAGGGGGTCGAATCAGCCTTGATAACGATAACACGGGTTTTTTAAGAACTCGTCCAAAAGCGGTCCACCTGATGGGAATCCCCTCAGACGCGGGAGGTCCACGATGAAGCCTCCCTTCGTGGACCTCTTCCCCGACTACTGCTCCCTCCTCCTCTCTGGCCCCCCCGGAGTGGGGAAGCTGGACTACCTCCTGGGGGCCCTGGGAAGTTACCTGGAGGGCGAGGGAAAGGTCCTCTTCGTCTGCGTGGACGTGGGGCCCCGGGAGGTGCTCTCCTACGCCAAGAGGGCGGGGGAGGACCTCGCCTCCCATCAGGGACGGCGGCTCGTCTTCGTGGACTGCTTCACCCCCTCCATCTCGGAGGACGCCGGTCCGCGGGAAGAGGGGGTCTTCCCCGTCAGCAGCTTCTCCAACTTGGAGGGCATCGGCATGGCCATGGCCAAGGCGACGGAGAGCCTCGGCCCCCCGGTGAAGATCCTCTTCTACACCATCTCCACCCTCTTCCTCCACAACTCCCCCCAATCCCTCAGCAAGTTCCTTCAAATCATCTCCTCCCGGGTCAAGACCCAGATGGGCACGGTCCTCTACGCGTCCCACGAAGGCGTGCACGAGCAGCGACAGGAGAGCCTGCAGCGCTCCCTGGTGGACGGCGTGGTGGAGATGCGCTTCCACGAGGACGTGCAACGGGAGGTGCGCCTCCACCACCTTCGGGGCTCCCGGGTGGACCCGCGATGGCAGCCCTGGGGCCTCGGCACGGAGGCCGCGGAGGCCGTCGCCACCCCCGGCGTCTGGAGCCTGGGGGAAGGGGGGGAGGAGGGGTGAGGGCCGTCACGGGCATCGAGGTCCTGGACCGGGGCCTGGACGGCGGGTTCCCCCGCCCCTCCACCGTCCTGTTCTTCAGCGAGGTCATCGCCGAGAAGCGGATGTTCGCCGAGCAGTTCGTCATGGCGGGGCTTCGGCAGGACGAGGTGTGCCTCTACGTGGACTTCTACCGGGCCCCCTCCTTCATCCGCCGCGAGCTGGGAAAGTTCGGGGACGTCCCCTTGGAGAGGCTCGTCTTGGTGGACGCGACCTCGGCGGCGGCCATGCTCCCCTCCAAGGAGCGGTATCAGATCCTGGATGTGGAGGAGGTCTCTGAAATCATGGACACCCTCCGGGATGTCATCCGGACGGAGAGGCCCTCCCGGGTCGTGCTGGACTCCCTGGACTTCTTGACGGAGCGCTTTCCGGAGGCGGACGTCCTCGCCTTCCTGGGGAACCTCATGGAGCACGCGAAGGAGGCGGGGGCCGTGACGGGCCTGCTCTTCATGAACTGGAGCTACGGCAAGGAGGAGCTGGAGGGAATCCTCCGCCAGACCGACTACCTCGTGGAGTTCCGGACGACCCTGCGCGGCGGCGTCCTGGTCAACAAGCTTCGCCTGAAGGGGGGCGGGGAGAGGAAGCTCACGACGAACTGGATCCCCTTCGACTTCAAGGAGCTCATGGGCCTCGTCCTCCACTTCCCCCGCATCCTAGTCACGGGGCCCCACCACGCCGGCAAGTCCACGACCATTCAACAACTCTCCTCCAAGGCCGTCAGCGTGGACCGCATGGGGACCACCATCGCCTTCGACTACGGAAGCCTGGACGTCTCCGGCGTCTCCGTGGACCTGGTTGGAACGCCGGGACAGGAGCGGTTCGAGTTCGTCTTCAAGATTTTCGCGCGCGAGGTGAACGGCGTGCTCCTCGTGGTGGACAGCACGAAGGCGGAGGACCTCCCACGCGCGCGGGAGATGCGTCGCCTGGTGGGAGACGACCTCCCCCTGGTGGTCCTGGCGAACAAGCGAGACCTCTCCGGGGCCATGGAACTCCAGGAAATCCGGAAAGGGCTGGAGCTCGACGACCGCGTCCCCGTGGTCGAGGCCGTCGCCACGGAGGGCGAGGGGCTCCAGGAGGCGCTGGAACGCCTGATTGAGCTCATCATCTGGGGGTGGCCCGCTGCCTAGGAACGACGGCGAGGCCCTCCGCGCCGCCGTCGACGGCCTCCTGCAGCTGGAGGATGTCCTGGCCGTGGCCGTTCTCCGCCGAGACGGCCTGATGATCGAGCATCGGCTCCCGGGGAATACGGATCCCAAGCGCATCGCCGCCATGTCCGCGGCCATCCTGGGGACGGGCGAGGTCGCAGCCGAGGCCCTGGGGCACGGGCGGTTCCTGCGCTCCATCATCGAGTCCGACCGCGGGAAGATCCTCTCCACCGGAGCCGGCCCCGAAGCCGTCCTCATGGCGCTGGTCGGCCCCGAGTGCAACGTGGGCCTGGTTCTCATGGCGGTGGAGCGGGCCGGACGAAGCGTGGAGGCCGTCCTGGCGCATGGCCTCGGAAAGGACGCCATTCCGACAACCGATGGAGGGGGGAGAGGGGTGAGGGGAGCCGATGCGTGATCAGCAAAGCCTGCAGGCCGCGATGATGGACCTTCGCAAGGTCCCTGGCGTGACGGCCGTGGGTATCGTGCGGCGGGACGGCTTCATCATCGACGACATGCTCCCTCACTCCCTGGACCGTCGTCAGCTCGCCGCCATGGCCGCCGCCATTGTAGGCACCGCGGAGATGGCCCTGGACGAGCTCGGTCACGGCACCTTTCGCGAGAGCGTGGTGGAGGCGGAGGGAGGCAAGATCATCTCCATGGGCGCGGGTCCCGAGGCCCTGCTGGTGGCCGTGGTCCGGGCAGATGCGAACCTGGGGCTCACCCTGGTCACCATGGAGGAGCAGGCCACCAAGGTTGGTGACATCCTTGCCAACTGGTAAACCCACGACAGAAGCATTGGAGCGCGTAGGCGGAGGGGGCAGCAGGCCGAAGATCGTCCTGGTGGGCCCCCACCGCTCGGGCAAGTCGACCCTGGTCAGCCGTCTGGCGAAGGACGCCATCACCGTGGAGCGGATGGGGACGAGCGTCTCCCTGGACTTCGGCTCCGTGGAGATGGGGGCGCACACCGTCAGCCTCTTCGGCGCACCGGGCAAGTCGGACTTCCTCTTCATGCGGGACGTCCTCACCCAGGGAGCCGACGGCTGCGTGCTTGTGGTGGATGCGGCGGACCCCGACACCTTCCCCGAGGCGCAGCACATCTATCTGGGGCTCGTGGAGAAAGGGGTCCCTCTGGTCATTGCCGCCAACAAGCAGGACACCGCGGGGGCCCTCACGCCGGGGGAGATCCGCCAGCTCCTGGACGTTGAGGAGACACCCATCGTAGGTACCTCGGGCACCGGGGGAGAGGGGCTTGAGGAGCTCCTGCACACCCTTGCGTCGGCGTTGGGGGAGGGACCATGAAGCCTGCAGAGCCTGTCGAGGCCGAGGCGGAGGACGCCATCCAGACCTACGTGGAGGGGTTCGACGACGTCCTGGGCGGCGGCGTGCCCGTGGGGCACGTGGTCCTGGTGAGCGGCCTCCCGGGGACCATGAAGTCCTCCTTCGCGTACAGCGCCCTCTACCACAACGCCCTCCACGAGGAACGCAACGCCCTCTACATCACGCTGGAGCAGGGGCGGAAGAGCCTGGAGCGGCAGATGCGCAAGATGGGATTCGACCCGGAGCAGGTAGCGGGCCACCTCCACGTCCTGGACGTGGCCACCCTGCAGCGGCGGATGAAGGGGGGCAGCGGCCTGTGGGTGGACTTCCTGCAGCGCGCCATCGAGTTCCGGAAGGAGCTCGGGGTCGTCGATCTCCTCGCCCTGGACTCCCTGGAGGCTCTGGAGGTCCTGGCCAAGTTCGAGGACCGGCGACAGGAGCTCTTCAAGCTCTTCGAGTGGATCCGCGGCCAAAGGGCGACCTCCTTCCTCATCACGGAGGCCCCGCCCGAGCCGAACCTTGCGGCGGTTCTGGCGAACACCGGGAACGAGGCGGACTATCTGGCCGACGGTATCGTCCACCTGAAGATGCACGAGGTAAGCGATGTGGAGGTCCAGCGACGTATTCGCGTGGTGAAGATGCGGGCCGCGAACCACAAGACCGGCTCCTTCGCCCTGGTCTTCGAGCCAGGGAAGTTCAGCGTGACCCAGGCCATGAGCGGTCCGTTCTGAGGGGAGGAAGATGGCCCCCGAGGGGCAGGGGAAGGACGAGACGGCGCAGAACATGACCCCCCTCGATTGGCTGCAGTCGCAGCTGGCCGAACGGCCCGAGGACAGCGGGTTGTGGTACGGGAAGGGGGTCCTCCTGGTGAAGGCGGGGGCCTTGGACAAGGCCCTGGAGGCGTTTGAGCGGGTGCTGTGGCTGGACCCGGACCACCTGAAGGCGCTGGAGGCGAAGGCCAAAACCCTCTACCGGATGGAGCAGTTTCTGGAGGCCTTCGATGCCTTCAAGCAGCTGGCGCAGAAGGTCCCTCGGGACGAGGAGTACTGGTACTACTGCGGCGAGAGCCTCAGCCAGATGGGGCGCCAATCCCGCGCGCTATCCTACTACGACAAGGCGTTGGATGTGAACCCCAACTACACCGACGCCTGGTACGGCAAGGCCAACGCCCTGAAGGGCGTTGCCC
>CAYGBN010000021.1:32307-35635 GCA_964348155.1 uncultured Methanomassiliicoccales archaeon | reverse complement strand
CGTGAGTTGGGAAATGACCTAAATACGGAGGCTCAAATGAATCGGAGAGAGGTGAATCGCTGCAGCTCCATGAGACGTTGCTAGACGTCGCCCCATCGTCGGACCTGGAGGACCGCGTTCTCCGAACCCTGGCCCTCTTCTCGGAGTGGGGGCACGCGGCCACGGTCGAGAGCCTCGGCCGCAGCCTTCTCGGTGGAGCGGTCGACCCGTCCTCCCTGCGCCCACGCCTGAGTGCCATCCGAGGCGTCGCACAGTGGGATGGCATCGTAGGTCTCCAGGGACGGGAGGACCTGATGGTGAAAACGGAGCGGCGTGTCCGTGCCCATTCGGATCTGGAAGAGGAGCACTTGAATGTGGCGCGGCAGTTCACGCGGGACCTGCTGCGATGGTGCCCGTACGTCCAGTGCGTCGCGTTGACGGGCTCACTCGCATCCGGGGGATTCCAGGAAGGGGACGACATCGACTTCGACCTGTTCGTGGAAGATGGGACGAAGTACATCTGCTATCTAGTGGGGACGTTGTTGGGCCTGCGGTTTGCGTGGCGTTTCCGCAAGCGAGACCTGCACCCGCACCATGCAACGCCCCTCCTACCCAAGATCACGTGCTTGAACGTCATTTGGCCAGAGAGCGAGACCAGACCCTTTGCGCGACGGGATGTGGCCATGGCCTACGAGCTGCTAAGGTGCCTCCCCCTCGAGGGAGTGGAAAGATTCCGCGAGGTCCTATACGATAATCTTTGGCTAGCGGAACACTTCCCGCAGCTCTACAAAAGGAGGAGGAGTGGGGCCCAACACAAGGAAGACTTGAACGCCATTGGGCGGTTTCTGTCAGCTCTACGTCGGTTCCCCCGAATGATTCGGACCTTGGATTTTGTCTGTCGGCGCCTCTCTTGGGGTCTCTATCGGTTCGTGCAAGGGACTCGCCATGGTGACCCCGAAGCCATCGGGAGAATGGAGTTTCTGCGCAAGGTGAAATATCCCTACGAGGTCTTCCAAGATTGAGATGTAGCTGAGCTGGCCCCCTCCAGTGCCGGGCCTCACCCAAGGAGAGTGCACAGACCTGAACACGAACCAAGTTGCTCCAGAGGATGTGCGGGAGACTGGGCCAAGGCCCGACTTCTCCCCCGGCTCCGCCTACTACGGGTACGTCGCGCGCGGCTACGACCTCGTAACGGATTCATACGATCTAGTTGAAGGAAGCAACCCGCTTGGTGAACGTGTTCGCTCGGCGAGCAGGGCTGCAGCCCTGCTCGCTTTCAAACCTGGCGATCTCATTCTGGAGCTGGGGTGTGGCACAGGTCGCGATGCGGTGGCACTAGCGAAGAGGGGCCTTCGCGTCGTCGCAACGGATGTCTCACCTGGAATGGTCTCTAGGACGGCTGAGAGGGCAAGACGTGAGCGCGTTGAGGACCGCATTGAGGTCCATGTATGCCGTGCTGCCGACGCTGTACGACTGGAGGGCCCCTTCGATGGCGCGTATTCAAACGGAGCGGTTCTTAACATGGAGCCCGACCTCGGTTCCTTGGTTCAGGGTCTGGCAAGTACGCTCCGGCCATCCGGAACGGCCATCTTGACAGCCGCCAATCGGCTCTCGCTATTCGAGCTGCTGGCGTATCCCTTGGCGCTTAGGCCCCGGAAGGCCTTTCGGCGGCTGGGGAATCCCATCCCCATCCCGATCTCAAGGAAGGGTCAAGGTGCCCAATACGTCGTTCCCTCCATGTTTTACACGCCTGCGGAGTTCCTGAGCTCCTTTAACCGGTATTTTGATGTGAAGTCCCTGCGCAGCTTCCAGGCCCTTACCCCCCCCTGGAACATGGTAGACTGGGCTGCAAGGTTCCGTCCCGCTGTGGAGATTCTCGAGGCAGTGGAGGACGTTCTTGGATCGAAGCCGGTCTTCCGGAATCTCGGAGCCATATACCTTACGACGTTGCTCAGGCGTGACGCGTGATGCGGGGGAACAAAGGTGATTTCGAGGTAGTGGACTCTGCCTTGGCCTATGATCGATATGCCGCCCGTTACGACGACATTCTGAGAGAGAACTTGATTAACGCTTATGTGCGAAGGAGGAGCCTCACCGCTCTTCTCTCGACCTTCGAACCCGGATCCAGGCTATTGGAGCTAGGGTGTGGAACGGGGGACGAGGCCATCGAGTTGGGCCTGCAAGGGCGAGAAGTAGTAGCTCTTGATCCTGCGTCTGCCATGGTGGACGTAGCGAGACGGAAGGCCAGGGAGTCCGGGGTCGATGATCGGGTGAGTTTCCGCGTCGGCGATGCCTCTGCAGTCGGAGGGGATTGGCTTGACGGCGCTCAATTTGACGGGGCGTACGCGAGTTTCTCGCTATCATACGAACCGGACTTGATCCCAGTTGCGCAGACATTCGGGCGCGCACTGAAAGAGGGAGGAACAGTGTTGCTCAGCGCAATGAACCGTTGCTGCCCAACGGAATGGTTTCTCGCCCTCATGGCCGCCCGGCCGCAAATCGCCTTTCGTCGATTGCGCGGCTTGACGTTCCACAAAGTCGGGGAGAGCCTCACTCTAGTCTATCCACGCACCTCTTGGCAGGTGATCCGCCCCTTTCATCCGGTATTCCGCGCGGTTCGGCTGGAGGCTCTCCTCACGGTTCTTCCGCCTCACTATGCGAACCGTGTGCTGAAGCGCTGGCCAGGGCTGTATCGGCTCCTGGAGTCGGTAGATGCCCAGATATCTGGCCTGCCCCTGGCTCGCCATTTGGGTGATCATATCATGGTATGGCTCATCCGCGCGGAGTCAGAGAGAGGAAGGCCCTAGGGACCCGCTGCCCCCGGAGGGCATCGGAAACTGCTCCCTGGATTTCAGTGACCCTCTTTGCGGGCTGCCATGATGGGAAAGGTGGCAAGCTCCATGTGCAGCAACACTCCCTTCGCGTATCTGAGCAAGCGGAAGCCAAGACCCGGATCGAAGCCAATCTCTTCAGTGGTCCCTAGGTTCTTCCTGAGGGCGCCGGCAAGTTCCTCGTAAACGAAGTGGTGATACCGCTTGGTCACCGCCCTAGGGGCACCCATGGCTCTCAAGTGGACGCGGAAATCCCTCTGCGCGCGCCCTGCGCTCCTCGCGTCCCTGTGGACGGGCGAGTTCATGACAACCAAGGAGCCTCCCGTCGCGAGGACGCGCCGGATCTCGGCAACGGTCTCGTTCAGGGAGGTCGCGTAGTGGAGAGATGCGTTGCAGATGACCACGTCCACGGACTCGTTCCGCAGAGGAGGCCGCTCCAACTCTCCTCGGACCCGTTGAAAATGCTTGCCGTGCCAAAGATACGTCGCCGCCGCCCTCAGCCCCAGCTCCTTGTCCAA
>CAYGBN010000021.1:31601-32297 GCA_964348155.1 uncultured Methanomassiliicoccales archaeon | reverse complement strand
GATAGCCATCCTGATCCCGCGCCCAAGTCCACAACGACGTCCGCTTTGATACCCCGCAGGAAGCCCTGCAAGGCTTCCAGGCTCCGAGCCTTCACCCGCCACTTGCCCCGTTGTCGCCCAGTCGTATCCTTCCAGGGCAACCCAAGGAAGTACCCAGGATCAGCAGAGCCCCACCCCTCCCGCCGCCATACATCGCTATAGCCTGCAGCAAAGGATTCTACCTCAGACTCGCGGTCCGGCCGGATTAACAGAGGGACACCCTCATTCAGGGGAAAGCGGAGCCCCTCAGATTGACATATGAGGGCGGAGCCGGACGAAGAACTCAGTGGTTCTGATTCAACATCAAGGGATGCGAGACACTGAGGACAGGCAAGGCGCGATAAGAATTCATCCTCCATCATCCTAGCCTCTTCGTTTGTCGCAGCGAGACTGCACAGCGGTTAGTAGGGACACAGGATCTTCCAGGGTTTATAACCGCTGAGGCCATGGCAGCGCGGTGAGCCCTTGATCTCCTTGGACGGCAGCTCCCTCGCGGCGTCGGATGTTGTGAAGGTAGCACGGGGCAATGAGCGGGTAAGCCTGGACGTCTCGGCTGCGACTCAGATGGAGGCCTCCCGCCGTTTGGTGGATGAGATTGGCCGCGTAGGGCAGCTCGCCTACGGCATCAAGACCGGCATCGGCCAGCTGGAGAACGTC
>CAYGBN010000021.1:0-31591 GCA_964348155.1 uncultured Methanomassiliicoccales archaeon | reverse complement strand
ACACATCCGGCGTTGGTGAACCTCTGTTGGAGGATGTCGTACGGGCCCTGATGCTCCTCCGGGCGAACGGCCTGGCAAAAGGGCACTCCGGCGTCCGCCCCGCCTTGGTGGAACTCCTGTGCGAGATGCTGAACCGCCGCGTCCATCCTGTGATCCCCCGTAAGGGGTCCCTGGGGGCCAGCGGCGACCTCGCGCCCCTGGCCCATCTGGGCCTGGTGCTGGTGGGTGAGGGTGAGGCCCTCTACGAAGGGGAGCGACTCCCCGGGAATGCGGCTCTGACCCGCGCGAAGCTCTCCCCCCTCACGCTGGAGTCCAAGGAGGGGCTGGCCCTGGTCAACGGGACCGCCCTCTCCGAGGCCTACCTCTGCCTGGGGCTCCACGACGCCCGTGCCTTGGTGAGCGACGCCCTCGTGGCGGCTTCCGTGAGCTTCGAAGCGTTGCGGGCATCGCCCGACCCCTACGACCCCCGTCTGCACAGGGCACGTCCCCATCCCGGCCAGAAGACGGTCGCCCGTGTGCTCCTCCAGCTCCTCCAGGAGAGCGAGATCATCCCCTCCCACAAGGGGCCCCACAAGGTTCAGGACGCCTACACCCTTCGATGCATCCCCCAGGTCGTGGGCGCCGTCCTGGACGTCGTCCGGGCGGCAGAGCAGACGGCGGCCGTCGAGGTCAACGCCGCCACGGACAACCCCCTCCTCTTCCCCAAGGAGGGCGACGCCCTCAGCGGGGGGAACTTCCACGCGCAGCCCCTGGCTTTCGCCCTGGACTTTCTGGCCGTGGCGCTGACGGCCTTGGGCGCCTTCGCCGAGCGGCGGATCGCCCGCCTGGTCGACGCCCATCTCAGCGAGCTCCCCGCCTTCCTGACGCACGAGAGCGGGCTGAACTCCGGCCTCATGCTGGCCCAATACACCGCGGCGGCCCTGGCCTCAGAGAACAAGGTGCTGGCCCACCCCGCCTCAGCCGACTCCATCCCCACCTCCGCGAACCAGGAGGACTTCGTCCCTATGGCCCCTGCGGCGGGAGAGAAGCTCCAGCGTGTGCTGGACAACGTCCGCCGGATCGTGGCCATCGAGTACGTCTGCGCCGCCCAGGGGCTGGAGTTCCTGAAGCCCCTTCGGCCCGGCCGCGGTCCCCGGGGGGCCGCCGCCCGCCTCCGGCAGGCCGTCCCCCCCTTAGAGGAGGATCGCGCCGTGGCCGAGGACTTCGCCGCCGCGGAGCGCCTCGTACGGGAGGGCGCCCTGGTTGCCGCCGCGGAGGAGGCCGTAGGCCCCCTGGACCTTAGGTCCTGAGGCGGTAGAGGCGGTGCCCGGGGCTCTCGTAGAGGAGCTCGAAGCGGCTCTGGTCCGCCAGGTTCTGGAAGATGGGGGACTGCTGCCAGAACGGCTCCGTCAGCACGTACCCCTGGGGGAACACGGAGTCCAGCACGTACGTCACCCCCGCGGCCTCCAGGACGGCAACCGCGCCGTCCACGTCGGCTTCGTAGTGAGCCACCAGGGCCGTGGACGCCGGGCACACGAAGGCGGCGTCCACGTAGTACCGCCCCGGGTGGAGGGTCATGACCCGCGCCCCTTCCGGGAGGTTCTCGTTCATCCAGACCCAGACGTCCCAATCGCCCCCATAGGCCCGCTGTAAAACCTCCTCGTCCGGAACCCGAGGGAGGCCGACGGGCACGGGGCCCAAGGTGGGGGTGGGATGCTTGGCCTGGGCGACCCCCATGAGGGCGGGGGTCGCGAGGGAGAAGGAGAGGAGCAGAATGACGGCGGAGAGGGCCAGCGTCCGCGTCCTCCACGGCCATCGCCGCGCCCGGCGAGGGGCGGCGCGGAGGAGGAGGAGGCCCCCCACGGCGCCCGCCACCCCCAGCAGGAAGGGGTCGCGGTGCAGGACCCAGGCCAGCACGGGGATCCCCAGCGCGACTCCCCGGTCCAGCCGACTCCCTCCTTCTAGGGCGCCATGGAGCCATCGGCCTGCAGAGAGGACGACCAGAGGAAGGGCGGGCAGGACCACGCGGTACAGGGCGCTGACGAAGCTCCACCCCACCAGGAGGTACGCCAGGTAGGCCGCCGCCAAGATCTGGAGGAGGCGGGTCCTGGCGCCTCCCCCGCGCAGGGAGGGGAGAAACAGGAGGAAGGGCAGACTGGAGAGAAGGACGTAGACCTGCTCCTGCTTCACCGCGCCGATGCCCGCCGGGATGGGATCCCCCAGGATGGCCGCCGAGCGGAGGTTCACGCCCCCGAGGAGGTCCGTGTAGAAGGGGTACACCGGATTGCCGAAGAGCCACTGGTTCCGCAGGAAGAGAAGGCCGGCCGCCAGGCTAAGGGGGAGGAGAAAGGCCGCGGCGGAGAAGCGGGCCCTCCCCTCCTCCGGCCGCGCCCCCCACCGCCGAGCCAGAAGGACGACCAGGACGAGGACCGCTAGCATGGCCGCAAAGACCAGCCCGTTGTACTTCGTGAGGGCCGCCCCCCCCGCGAAGAGGCCTCCGGCGGCCCAGGACCGGGGCCCACGGCCGCGCATCCCCTCCAGGACGAAGTGGACGGCCAGGAGGGCGTAGAACGTGACGGGGATGTCCGTCCAGATCTCCACCGAGAGCCTGCCCAAGGGGAGGAACGTCGGGGTCAGGAACTCCGGAAGCACCGTGGCCGGGACGGTGTAGGCGGCCAGCAGCAGGAGGGCCAGGGGCCCGGAGCCAGGGCGTAAGCGGTCTCCTGTGGCCACGAGGAGGCCCGCCAGGAAGAGGGCGTAGAGCGGCACTAGGGGCCGTGAGAGGATCTGGTCGGCCGAGGCCGCGGCCGTGTAGGCCCAGATCTGCTGGGTGACGACCAGGTTCGGGTAGGCGTTGGCCAGCTCCAGCCATCCCAGGCCCGCCGTCCGGGGGAGGTGCCCCGTCAGGAAGGCCTCCTTGGCCAGGAAGAGGTGGTAGAAGACGGAGTCGGGCCCCGTCTCGGGATAGGCCACGGCCTTGACCGTGAGGAAGGCCAGGAGGAGGAGGGGCGCGGTCAGGAGGAGCATGGAAGGGGGGACTCGCGCGGGGAGGCGCGTGCGCGTCTCCGCCGCCCACCGGAGGAGCGCGTGCCGCCGGCGGACGAGCAGCGGGAGGGCGAGGGCGACCATGCCCAGGGCCCCCCCCAGGATCCAGGCCCGGTGGAAGGGGACGCCCAGGAGCTGGTTCCCCATCAGGAGAAGGACGTTTACCAGGATGCCCCCGGTGCCCCACGAGAAGGCAAGTCCCTCGAGCCAGCGGCGACGGGAGAAGAGGGAAGCGTAAAGGGCGAACCCCAGGACAGACGGGGCGGCGTAGGCCAGGACCGCAGCGCCCGACAACATCCCCGAGACGAGAGCTCACCTAATAAGCCCTGAGGGCATCGCAGCTTGCCTGCCTAGAGGCTCCTCTCGCAGGAGGGGCAGGTCCCCGCGCGGTTGGCGCAGGGCTCGTGGAGCAGAGCGCCGCACGTGCACTTGGTGGCCGAGAAACCCTTCTTGATGGCCCCGCGGCAGAGGGCGCACTTGCTGTCGTACTCCGCCACGATGGACTGGGGAGCCTCCTCCGGTCCCCCCACGGCGATGTTGAAGACCTCCTCCCAGTCGTACTCCTGCCCGTCGAGGACGCGCGCCACCTTGGCCCGTACCATGACGGGGACCGTGCCGGAGGAGTTGAAGCGGAGCTGGAACGCAAGGGTCTCGTCGCCCTTGGCGCGAATGGCGTCGGGAACCTCGAGCCCTTGGGCTTCGAAGTCGCCCAGGACCTCCAGCTCCAGGTCCTTGCCCAGGGCCTTCCCCACGTTGCGCAGCGTCAGGACCGCATCGTTCCACCTCCCCGGGGCGGCGTTGTCCACGCCCAGGTCGAGCTCCAGGTTGGGCGAGAACGCCTCCATGGCGGCCTGGATGGCCTCCAGGGCCTCCTTCCCCTTCGCCAGTGACGCCTCCGGGTCGGTGTCCTTCAGCTTGAGGGCCTCCTTCAGGCTGCGCTGTGCGGCCTTGGCGTCGATGCCGAACTTCTTGGCCGTCCGGATGAGGGACTCCGACTTCAGGGTGGAGTCCACGAAGCTCTGGTGGAATGCCTCCTTGGTCTGGATCGCCTCCAGGCTCTCCTGCGCCAGGCGGACGGCCTTCTCGAAGGACCCCTCCGCCATGGCCCCGCGGGCCTCCTCCACCACGGCACGCGCCCTGGTGACGTCCACCCCCACCTGCTCGGCGTGGTCCGCAGCGGCGGAGGAGTCGGCCAGCATCTCCTCCACCTTCGCATGCAGGGCGACGTTCGTTCGGTGTTTGGCGTCGCTAAGAATCTGGATGGCGGCGTCGAACCGGCTCTCGTCAGCGTAGCTTCGCCCCTCGGAGATCTTGTCCTCCACACCCTCCACCTCACAGTCCAGGAGGTTGCAGAGCACCACGGCGTTGCGCACCTCCGAGTGGAGCCTGGTGACGTGGGTCGACGTCAGGTTTGCGGCCTCCGTGGCAAGGCGGTCGTAGGACTCCACGGCGCCCTCCAGGTCTCCTCCCTCCGCCCCGCGCTTCCCCTCGGCCAGGAGGGACTGGAGCTTCGTCATGTCCGCGCCGGTCAGCTCCGCGGTCTTGTAGAAACGGAGGGCGGCCTCCTCCGCCTTCTCCATCTGCTCCCAGACGTCCCGGATCTTGGCGTACTCGTCGCTGGCAGCCACGGCCGTCTCCAGGCAGGCCACGTAGTCCCCCTTCTCGTAGACCCCCTCCGCCTCCTTGAGCATATTTAGCAGGGCGGGCACGGGTTGTGGCAGCGAGGCGATGCGGCTGCGGGCCGTCTCCAGCGCGTTCTCAGCGATCTCCTTCTGGAGGCCCATCTTCTCCACCTCCGTCTCGCTCTGCATGGCGGTGGCGATGGCCTCCTTGTACTTCCCGGCCTCAAACAAGCCGTGGGCCGTCTGCAGCATCTCCTCGGCCGTGGCGGTGTTGATGCCGCTCTCCTTCGCCCGGGCCACCACGGAGTCGAAGTTCGTGAGGGTCCGGGCGATGCTCTCGTTTCGCTGCTGCTCTAGGGTGGCAAGGGCCTCCTCTGCAAGCTCGGTGGCGTGGCGCAGGTTCCCCTCGCCGTACGCCTTGTCGGCCTTGGCCAACAGCTTCTGGGGTCCCGCGATTTTCACGTTCATGGACTGGAGCTCGTTGGCCAGCTCCTGGGCCCTGCGCAGGACCTCAAGGACGCGGTCGTAGGCGTTGGCCAGCTCCTGACAGCGCGAGACGGTCTCCTGAATGGCCTCCGCCGCCTCCCGGAGCTTCCGGTCGTTGAGGAGGGCCTTGACGTCGTTGATGATGGACTGATAGGCGTCCACCTCTGGCGCCGGGACCTGCACCCGGTCCAGGAGGGCCTCCGCCTTGGCAACCCGGGCGTTGATCTTGTCTCGGACGCCGGCCCGCGCCTGCTCCTCCGTCTCCATGGCGAGCTCCACGGCCTCCCGGAAGTCCCGGGCGTCCAGGGATTGCTTAGCCCGTTGGAGGAGGTTGGACCAGACGCTCACGTCCACTTCAAGCATCTGTGCCAGGTCCAGGGCCTCCTTCGCCGAGAGGATGCGGTCCGTCACGTTCAGGACGCTGATCTGCCGTTCCGCCTCCCCCCGAGCGTCCCGGGCGAGTTCGAGGGCCCGCTCCAGGTCACCGCTCTCGAAGGCGGACTTGGCCTTCAGGAGGATCTCCACGGCCCGGCTCATGTCCACGCTCTTCTTCTTGCCCTCGGCGATGAAGGCCGCCGCAGAGGCCGTGATACTGTGCACCTCCTTGTAGGCCTTCAGGCTCTCCTTGGCCCGCTCGTCCGCCAGCCGGAGGGCCGCCAGCCCGTGGGCCACTTGCCTTTCGTCGATGGCGTCCTTCGCCTTCACGAGGTGCTGCTTCATCGCCTCGATACTCAGGCCCGCGTCGCGGGCCTCGATGACACGGGCCTTCACCCGATCGAAGGCTCCCTGGGCCACGGCCACCAAGCGGTCCCGCACCGCATCGTGCTGCTCGTAGACCGCCGACAAGTCGCCCTCGTCGAAGCCGCGCTTGGCGGCGAGGTAGGCCTCGCGGAGCCCGTACCCGTCGATTTCGTATTCCGCCGTGAGCTCCTGGGAGGCCTTCAACCCCTCCAGGATGGCGGCGGCTTGCTCCCGAGAGGCCGCGTCTGCCGAGCCTCGGGCCTCCTCCACCATCTGGATGGCCGTCTCCAAGTCCCCCATGTCCAGGGCCGTCTGGGCCTTCCCGACGGGCCCGGCGACGGTCTCCGCCAGGTCTCCAGGGAGCGTTCCCTGCAGGGAGGCGAGCTCCTCCTTCAGCTGCCCCGTGATCTTCTCCTTCAGGGAGCCCGTCAGCGTCATGGCCTCCTGGAACGCCTTGGCCCCGTCGCCGGCCTTGAGGATCTGGGTCAGCTCGTGGACCGCCTGCGTCTCCTCGGTGAGGGCGATGTCCGCCTTTTCGGCGAGGGTGAGGAGGAACTGGGCCTCCTCCAGCAGCCCCTGGGCCCGGTCCGAGCGAGCCCCCCCCAACCCCTCTTCGATCCGCGTCGTCAGGGACGTCCACGAGTCCAGGTTGCCCCGGCTGAGCTCTTCGCTCGCGCTGCGGAGGAGGCCTTCGGCCTCTCCCATCTCGACGCCCTGGTCCGCGAAGGTCTGCATCTCCCCGGCAAGGGCCTCCATCTTCTCCTTGGCGGCCTGGAACCTTTCCAAGAGGCCGTCCAGGACCTCGTTCCCCTTCTCTGCCCGGTAGAGCGCGTCCTTGAAGTTGCCCTCCTGGAGGGCCTGGCGCGCCTTGTTGAAGATGTCCACGGCGTCCTGCACGCTGGCGCCCATCTCCTGCGCCTGCAGAAACTTGGGGCGCGACTGGGAGATCGTCTGGAGGACCCGTTGGAACTTCGCGTTCTCCAGCTCCTCCACGCCCTTCCGCACGAGCTGGGACGCGGCGGTGAAGTCCTGGGACGCCGCGGCCCGGGCCACCTCCTCGGCGATGCCCTCGGCGGCGGTGGTGTCCACGCCGAGCTTCTTCGCCTCCTGGATGGGGGCGTCCAGGCTGGCGCCGCCGCCCTCGATCGTCGTCTTCAGTTGCCGCTCCGCTTCGCTCCTCGCCTGCTTTAGGAAGTTGAAGGCCTTCTCGTAGTTCGCGTTCTCGAGCTCCTGGTCGAAGCGGGCGAGCTGCCCCTCCGCCTTGGAGAGGTCGGCCTGGAGGGCGCGTCCCGCCTCTAGGAGCTGGTCCATGGCCTTCCGCTCCTCCACGAGCTCGAAGTCCAGCTCACGGCCCAACAGGTCCTGGGCCTCCTCCACCTGGGAGAGGGCCTCGCTGTAGTCGTCGGCCTCCAGCGCCTCCCGCGCCTGGGCCAGCAGGCTCTCCGCCGTCTCCGTGTCCTTGTCCATGGCCTTGGCGGCCAGGACGAAGGCCTGGGTGGAGGAGAAGGACTTGGACAGGTAGTCGTGGAGAACCTTCTCTCCCTTGCTCCACCCGCGCTTGGCCGTCTCCACGGCTTCCTCGAAGTTGCCCTTGTCCAGGGCGTCCTGGGCGCTTCCCATGAGGGCCTGGTACTCCGAGGAGTCCTCTCCCGTGCGCTTCAGGAGCTCCAGCATCTCCCCCGAGGCGTCCAGGATCGATTGGACCCGCTGAAGGAAGGCGGCCTTAATCTTGTCCTCGCCGTCGTTGACCTTCTCGAGGGCCAACCGGTAGTCCTTGGCCCCCATGGCGCTGTTGGCCTGCGTCAGCAGGTCCTCCGCATCCCCCAGTTGGCAATCGTGTTTCTTGGCGACTTCGAAGAGGCCCTTGAGCTCGGCGAGCTTCTCCTCGGCGAGCTGGCGCGCCTGCGAGGCCTCCTTGGCGCGCTTCTCCAACTGTTTCGACAGTTCGATGTGTCGCAGGTAGCCGCCCACGGCTCGGCTCCCCCTGATGCCACCCTCCCGCGGGAGGATGCTGGCCTGGGTCGACTCGGGGAGGACGCTATAAATACGTTCTCTCGAGATTATCACGTGGCCGCGCGGGCGGCTCGGTCCAGGACCCCCTCCTCCTCCCCCTCCGCCGCGCCGACGCGGTCTGCCAGCAGGCGGCGGAGCTCCCTTCGATCCCCCACGTTGAGCCCGAAGAACTCTAGGAACTTGGAGGTCGTGGTGAGGAGGAACGTTCGGCCGGCAGGACGGGCGGCGATGAGTCCCCGCTCCCGCAGGCGCTTGACGTGGTCGTACGCCTTGGATCCCAGGACGTGGACCAGGTGGCTCTGCTTCACGGGCTGGTAGTAGGCGATGAGCCCCGCGGTCTTCAGCACGGCGTCGGGCAGGGGCCTGGGTGCCGGGGAGGCGGCCCGGGTCGCGTACGCCTCTCGGGCCTGGAGAGCCCAGCGGCGCCCCCGGCGGGCGATCTCCAGGCCGCCGCCCCGCTCGTCGTACTCCCGGACCAGGGTGGTGAGGTGGCGCCGCACGGCGGGGAGGCTGAGGCCCGTGGCCTCCGCCAGCTGGCGGTCGGTCATGGCCTTCCCCGAGAGGAAGAGGACTGCCTCCAGGAGGGCCTTGCTTGACACCTAGGCCACCTCCGCGGCCTGGAGGTGGGTGGGGACCTCCACCTCCGTGGCGTCCTCCACGGGCCGCAGGAAGACCTCGCCAAGAGGGAACTCCTCTTGCCAGATTTCGAGCCACCCCATCTTGGCCAGGAAGAGGATGGAGAGGAAGACGGTGGCCCGGTCCCACCCGTTCCCGTTGCACACCTCACCCAGACCCACGACCTCCTTCCCCGCGGCCTGGATCCGATCCCACGTCGTCTGGATGTCCTCCTCCAGGTCCTCCCGGTGGACCTTCCCTCGGAGGGCGGCTGCCGTGGGTCGCCGGCGCGCCCGTGGGGCCCGTACGGCGCCGGAGGTCTCCTCCAGCGCCTTGGAGAAGGCGTCCAGCAGGTCCAGGAGGGTGACGGGTCGCCGGAGATCCCGGTGGAAGGTCTCCCGCAAGGGCGGTTCCTCCTCGCCCAAGAGCTGGTGGGTGAAGTCGACGTCCTCCGGGACCCGGTAGAGCTCCGGCGTGACGTCCCAGGCCTCCAGGAGGGGCTCCGGTGGCGGGTTGACGGGTTCGGCCCCGGCCAGGACCCGCTGGGACTGCAGGTTGAGGACGGACCACGCCAGGAGGACCACCCGGCCCGCCGTGGCGAAGTTCACGCTCCCCAGCCGCCGCAGACGCCGGAGATAGGCCTTGGAGAAGCGGACGAGGTCGATGTTCCAGGGGTCGAAGGACTGCTCCACCACGAGCTGGAGGGCGGCCGTGACGCTGCGCTCGTAGCCGTCCTGGCCCGCAAGGTGGACGTTCCCTTGGACGCGCTCCAGGATGCCCAGGTACCGATCGATGGTGGGGGACCCGTCCTCCTCCAGGGCCTTGTGGAAGAGGAGGTGGTTCAACACCTCCTCGTAGGCCGTCATGCCGCCGCCTCCGCCCGGGGGACCTCCTCTACGACGTCGTCCAGGCTGACCTTCATGACCACCTCCGAGACCCCTCGGTGGCCCATGGTGACGCCCAGGATGTGATCCGCCTCCTGCAGGCTCACCTTTCGCAGGGAGATCTGGATGAACTGCGCCGTGGCGGCGTTACGCCGAATCATGCCCGCGATCCGCTCGGCGTTCACGGCATCCAGGTTCTGGTCCACCTCGTCCAGCAGGTAGAAAGGGGAGGGCTCGTGCTCCTGCAGCGCGAAGATAAAGGCCATGGAGACCAGGCTCTTCTCCCCGCCCGAGAGGGCCTCCAGGCGAAGGAACCGTTTGCTGGGCGGCCGGGCCTTGACGATGAGGCCGCCGGCGAAGGGGTCCTCCTCGTCCTCCAAGAGGAGGTCGGCCTCGCCCCCCTCCGCCAGCTCGGAGAAGATGCCCACGAAGTTCTCCCGAATGGCGTGGAAGACCTCAAGGAAGCCCTCCTTCTTCCGTGCCTCCAGCTCCTGCACAAGGCGGAGGAGGTTCTTTCTCTCCTGCCGCAGGCGGGCCAGCTCCTCCTTTAGCTCGTCGTGGCGCGCCTCCTGGGCCTCGTAGTCCTCCAGCGCCCGCAGGTTCACGGCACCGATGCTGTGCAATCCCTTCTCGCACCGGGCGATGGTGGCCTTGATCTCCTCCATGGGCGGGAGGTCCTCCTCCAGCTTCCCGAAGGCCAGGGACTCCGCCTCCGCCTCTGTGAGCCTCTCCTGGAGCGTCGTTCGTTGCGACTCCAGGCTGAACAGAAAGTCCTTGGTCGTGTCCAGCTTGTCGCGCAGCTTCTCCATCTGGGCCTCCCGCTCCGTCTTCGTGCGGAAAGCCTCGTCGCGCCCCTCTCGGATCCCTCTCATCTCGCGGAGGACGCGTTCCTCCATGTTGCGCAACCCAAGGAGCTCCTCCTCGACACGAGCCAGGGTGCTTCCGAGTTCGCCGCGTTGGGCCTCGCCTGCCTCCAGGCGCGCCGCCAGCTCCTGCAGCTGGGCCTCCCGCTCCTCCTGGCGCTCACGGAGGAGGGCGCGCTGGGCCTCCAAGGTCTCCGCCCGGGCGCGGGCATCCGTCAGGGCCTCCGTCACGGTGACCCGCTCGCCCTGCAACCGGCGGAGCTCCTTCGCCACGTGCTGCGGGGTCACCGCGGACAGCTCCTCGCGCTTCGCGCCTCGCTGCGCCTCCAACGCCTCGCGGCGGGAGCTGGCCTGCTGCAACTGGCCGTCCACCTCCGCCAGCTTTGCCTGCAGGTTCTCCCTCGCCTCCTCGCGTCGCTCTGCTGAACTCCGGGCGTCATCCAGGCGCTTCTTGAGCTCCCGGACCCGCTGCGCAAGGGCCTCGCTGGAGGTCCGCTGCTGGACGTCCTCGCCCTGGACCCCTTCGGCCTCCTCCTGGAGGGTCCGCAGCTCCTCGCGCAGCTCGCGGAGGCGGCCGTTGACCTTGCCGAGTTCCTGGGACGCCCGACGCAGCTTCTCGCCCACCTCCGTCAGCCGACCCGCCGATGCCTGCCCGAACTGGAGGGCCACGGGGGACACCTGTCCGCCCACCATGGCCCCGCTGGCCTCCACGAGCTGGCCGTCCAGGGTGACGAGACGGACGCCGCCCATGAGGGCCCGCGCCCGCGCCAGGTCCTCTACCACCACGGTATCTCCGAAGACGTACCAGAACGCGTTCCGGTACTCCTCGTCGAACGAGACGAGGTCCAAGGCGAAGCCCACGGCCTGACGGACGGCCTGAAGGGCTCGGCCGCGCGGCCGTCCCGGCACCATCTTGTTGAGGGGAAGGAAGATCGCCCGACCCAGCTTCTTCTCCTTGAGGTGCTCGATGGCCCGAGCCGCTACGCCATCGTCGTCCACCACGATGGCCTGCATCCGGCCTCCGGCCGCCACCTTCAGGGCGACTTCATGCTCTGCCTTCACCTGGGCCAGCTCGGCGATGGTGCCGTGAATCCCCGGGATCTCGGCGCGATCCCGCGCCTCCAAGATGGCGGTCACGGCGCGGGTGTATCCCCGTCGCACTTCCTCCGCCGCCTCCGCCTCCGCCTTGAGCTTGCTGTACTCCCTGGACAGCCTCCGCACCGCGTGCTCGAGCTCGTCGGACTGGCGCGCCGCCTCCCGCTCCTCCTCCTGGAGCTGGGCGATGCGCCCCGCCACGCTCTTCAGGTCCTTCGTGACCTTCTTGGCGATCGTCCGCGCCTCCTTCAGCTGCCACTCCGCGTCCTGGACCTCGAATTCCCGGGCCTTCCGGTCCTCCCCTAGCTGGACCAGCTCCTCCTCCAGGCTCGCGAGCCGCTGGGCAAGGCGCTCCCGCTCCAGGGAGTGGGCCTTCTCCTCCGTCTCGACGGTCTCGCTCTCCCGTTCCAGGGCCACGAGCTGCTTCTGGATCTCCACCACCTTGGCGTCAGACGCGGCGGCTCCCTCCTCCAGAGCCGCAATCTCCTCCTTCTTCGCCTTCAGCTCCGCCTCCAGGTCCCGTATCTGCGTTTGGACCTCCGCCGCCTGCTCCTCCATCGCCTCCAGCGCCTTGTCCAGCTTGGCCCGCTCGCGCCGGAAACCTCGCTCCTCCCGGCGGATGGCCTTGGCCTGCTCCTTGCTCCGCTCAATCTCGTCCTGGGCACGGGCCCGCTCGATGCGGAGGGCGTCCAGGCGCTCCTTCATCTCCTGGACCTCCTGGCCTCCGCGCCGGGCGACCTCCTCCTCCAGCTCCCGAAGTCGCTCCTCGTCCCGCGCCAGCTCCTCCTGGAGATGCGTCCTCCTCTGCGCCAGCTCCTCCCGCTCGCCCTCGTAGCGCTCCACCTGGGTCTGCAGGGAGCCCAGCTGCTGTCGGAGGACCCGCACCTCCTTGTGGGCTCGCTGGGCCCGGGCACGCTCCAGCTCCTCCTTAATCTCCCGGTACCGCATGGCCGCCTTCCGGTCCCGCTCCAGTTGGCGGAGTTGCCGACGGATCTCTTCCAGGATGATCCCGATCCGCTCCAGGTTCTCCTCCACGTCCTGGCGCTCCTCCTCCGCCCCCCGGATGTCCTCGTCGAAGCGGGAGATGCCGGCCATGTCCTCCAGGACACGCCGCCGCTCCACAGGACCCATCTCCACCGTCCGGGCCACGTCTCCCTGCTGCACGATGTTGTAGCCGTCGGCGGAGATCCGCGCCTGGGACAGCAGGTCGTCGAAGTCGGAGAGGGTCGCCTTCCGCCCGTTGACGTAGAAGTAGGAGTTGTAGCCCCCCTCCACGCTGGGGGAGATCCCCACGTACCGCGTCAGCCGGACCTCGTCCTCGTCCAGGGGGATGGTCCGGTCTGCGTTGTCGAAGACTAGGGAGACGCGGCAGTACTTCGCCGGCCTCCCCTCGTTCCCCCCGTTATAGATGAGGTCCGTGAGGCGCCCGGCCCGGATGACCTTGGCGCTCTTGGGTCCCAGGACGAAGAGAACGGCGTCGGCGAGGTTGCTCTTGCCGCTCCCGTTGGGCCCCGTGATGGCCGTGTACCCCTGGAGCACGGGGAGGCGAAGGTGACGGCCGAAGGACTTGAAGTTCTCCAGCTCGATCTCCCTCAGAAACAGCCCCTCACCCCCGGAGCGAGCGTGCTGAGAGGCTGCGTTGACGGCATCCCATCCATCCCTTCTGCAAGGGCTCCCTGCGGAGCGGGCCGTGAACGGAGGGACCCCTAATAATACTTTCCGGGCTTGCAGGAGGGCGCGTCCGAGGGGGGGGCCACACGGAACCACGGGACAAAGGTCATATGACGGGGGCCGCCTAGGGCCGAAGGTGCTCATCAGCGTGGTCGTCACCACCCGAAACGAGGAGCGCAACGTCGCCGACCTGCTGGACAGCCTGGTCATCCAGGAGGCGCCCCTGGAGGTGGTGGTGGTGGACGCGGCCAGCGAGGACCGCACGCGGGCCATCGTGGAAGAGTACGCGTCCCGCTACGGGTTCGTGAAGCTCTTCCGGGAGGGCGGGACCCGAGGGCGGAGCCGCAATCAGGGCATCCGGCGGTCGGGCGGGGAGGCGGTCGCCTTCATCGATGCGGATTGCATTGCGAACCCCTTCTGGCTGCAATCGCTGCGCAATCGCCTGGCCGAGGCGGACGTGGTGGCGGGCCGGACCATACAGGTCGGCTACCGTCCCTTCGAGGAGCTGGAGCGCGTAGAACTCATCTACCGGGGGCACGACATCACCTTCCCCACCGCGAACCTCGTCTACCGGCGGGGGATCCTGGAGGAGATCGGGGGGTTCGACGAGTGGTTCATCACCGCCGAGGACATCGACCTCAACCTGCGCGCCGTGAGGGCGGGCCACGCCATCGCCTACGAGCCGGGGGCCATCGTGTACCATCGGACCCGCCCCACGGTGTACGACTTCTTCCGCCAGGCCTTTTGGAACGGGGCGGGACGGAAGCAGCTCACGCTGAAGCACGACCTCCTGTGGCGGCATTACCAGCCCGTGGAGATGGTGAACCGCCGCATGAACGCCTGGGCCCTCGCCCGCGTGGTGGCAGCCCTTCTGGGCTACGTGGGCTACAAGTTCTTCGGCCCCGGTCGCACCGCGGCGGCGTGACCCGGCGGCAAACTCTTTAGCGCGACAGACTTCTCTCCGCGCCCGATGGCCAGCGTTCTGGTCTCCGTCATCATCCCAACGATGAACGAGGAGGCCTCCATCGGCGGTGTCCTCGACGAACTTCAGCAGGCCTTCTCCGCCTCCTCCCACGACCACGAGGTGCTGGTGGTGGACACCCTCTCCACGGACGGGACGGTGGCCCTGGCGGAGGCACGCGGGGCCCGGGTCTTGCGGGAGGACCGGCGGGGATACGGGCGGGCGTACATGACGGGCTTCGCCGCCGCAAGGGGAGCCTACGTGGCGACCCTGGATGCGGACGCCACCTACCCTGCCCGGGCGGTCCCCGCCCTCGTTACCCGGGCGGAGACAGAGGGGTGGGACTTCCTCTCGGGGAATCGGCTCACCACTCTCACCCCGGAGGCCATGGGGCCGGCCCACCGCCTGGGCAACGCGGTTCTGAACCTGACGGTCCGCCTGTTTTACGGCTTGACCCTCAGGGACAGCCAGTCGGGCATGTGGATTATCCGGCGTCAGGCCCTGCAGCGTCTCGCGCTCGAGAACGAGGGCATGCCCTTCTCGGAGGAGATCAAGCTGGAGGCCCTGGCCCGGGGCCTTCGCTTCGCGGAGGTGCCCATCCCCTACCGTCCGCGGGTGGGGGAGGCCAAGATTCGCGCCTGGGCCGACGGGTGGGCCAACCTGCGCTACCTGGTCAGGCGGCGCCTTAGGTAGCGGCCTCCCCCAGCAGCCGCTCCACCATCCACGAAGGCTTGAAGGGGAGGAGGCTCTCGTACTCCTGGCCCGTCCCCAGGTATAGGATGGGCTTGTTGACCGCGTGGGCGATGCTCATGGCCGCGCCGCCCTTGGCGTCGGCGTCGATCTTCGTCAGGATGACGCCGTCGATGCCCACGGCCTCCTCGAAGCCCCTGGCCTGCTCCACGGCGTCGTTCCCCGTGAGGGCGTCCCCCACGAAGATCACCAGGTCCGGCCTGGACACCCGTTTGATCTTCTTCATCTGCTCCATGAGATTCGCCTTCGTCTGCATGCGCCCGGCCGTGTCGATGAGGACCACGTCCCGATGGCGGGCGCGGGCGTGCTCCACGGCGTCGTACGCCACGGCCGCGGGGTCGCTGCCCGCCGCGTGCCGGATCAGCTTGCACCCCAGGCGGCGCGCATGCTCCTGCAGCTGCTCGATGGCCCCGGCCCGGAAGGTGTCCCCCGCCGCCAGGACGCAGCTCAACCCCTCCGACTGGAAGAGGTGGGCCAGCTTGGCGATGACGGTGGTCTTCCCCGTCCCGTTCACCCCCACGAACATGAGGACCATGGGCCTCTCTCCGGAGACGATCGCGTCCAGGAGGTCGAGGGTGGGCCCCGTGAGGACGCGCTCCAGGGAGCGATGCAGGGCGTGCCACATGCCGACTTGGAAGTTGACATCCCGCGTGACGCGCTTCCCCAGGAGCTCCTCCTCCAGGCTCTTCGTCAGCTCCGAGACCACGGGCAGGGCCACGTCGGCCTCCAGCAGGGCGATCTCCAAGTCGTAGAGGTAGCGGTCTAGGACCTTGGGCCGGATGCGGCGGCCCTTCTCCTCCGAGAGGACCTCCTCCAGCTCCTGGGGGGCCTTCTCTCGCCACCCCTGGAGCCGTCGACGAAGGCGCTCAAACACCTTCCTCTCCCCGTTCCTCCGCGGGCGCCCCGCGCTGAAGCCTCTCGTACTCCTGCTGGATCGTAGCGGTGTAGGCGTTCACCCGCTCCTCCATCTCCCCGATGCGCTGCACCACGTCCTCCTGGACCGACTGCAGCTGCTCCATCCGTCGGTCGATGCGCCCCATGGCCTTCTCTAGGGAGTCCTCAAGGGCCACGTTGGCCCCGATGCCCACGATGCACTTCTCCACGTCCGCCACGTGGGCGAAGAGGAAGGAGTCGGCCCCGATGGGGACCAGGACCTCCGTGCCCACGGGCGCCTCGGCGTAGCGGGCCATGGTCTCCCGGGCCCGCCCGTACTCCTCCAGAGAGACGCGGAGGATCTCCTCCTGCCGGACCAGCGCCGTCAGCTGGGCCCGGGACGTCTCCAGGGCGGCCACGAGCTGCTGCACGTCCGCCTCGCCCCGCTCCGCCATCCTATCTTCCCTCCACCTGGAAGGCGACCGCGGCGTCCTCCACATCCGCCGGGGAGATCTCCGCCACCTCCCGGACCCGGATGTGCTTCCGCCGGGTGCGATGTCTGCTGCCGAGGATGGAGAGGACGCGCTCCTCGGCCGCCTCCTCGTCTTCGGCGGCCACCTCCAGGGAGAAGGGCTGGAAGGTCCGGCCCATGAGGAACTCGCCCGCCACGCGGAAGGCCTTCATCTCTCGCACCAACAGGCCAGGCGCGTAAAAAGCTATCTTCCTTTGCGGACGGTCTTCAGGATGTACTTGGCCAACTCCTCCGGGACATCGTCCAGGGAGGCCAGGTCCTTTACCTTGGCCCGCTTGAGCTCGGGCACGGTGCGGAAGGCCTGCAGCAGCGCGTCCAAGGCGTTCTCGGGGATCTCCTGGATCGAGCGGAGGAGGGTCTCCAGGTCCTCCTTCTCCTCCGTGCGCTTGCCCAGCTCCTTCAGGCGCTGCCTGGACTCCTCGTCGTCCGGGTCCATGCTGGCGGCCTTCTCGAGGCTATTTCGTGCCCGCTCCTCGCGGCCCAGGTCGGCCTCCAGGGCTCCGCGGATGGCCCAGAGGGAGGCCATCTCAGGCTCCAGCTCGCACGCCTGTTCGCAGTCCCTGAGCGCCTCTTTCAGGCGCCCCCCCTTGGCGTGGGCTCGGGAGCGTTTCACGAGGAGCTGGTAGTCCTCCGGATCCCCCGCGATGGCGTCGTCCAGCAGGGGCAAGCACTCCTCCTCCCGTTCGCCCTGGAAGAGGAGATCGATGAGCTCCAGACGCGCATCCCCGGAGCGCTCCCCCCCGAGGGCGCGCCGGTAGAACTCCTCTGCACGGTCCGTCCTCCCCGCCTCCCGTTCGCGCCGCGCGATGTCCAGGGGATCCGTCCGCAGCTCCTCCAGGGACTGGACCTTCTCCTGCAGCACGTCGTCCCCCGGCTTGAGGCGGAGGGCCTCCTTGTAGGCGTCGGCGGCCTCCTCGAAGGCGCCTCGACCCACCAGGAGGTCCCCCTTCCGCACCAGGGCGTCGAGGACGTGGGGTCCTCCGTGGAGCACCGCCTCGTAGCAACCCAGGGCCTCCTCCGGGCGTTCCAGCTCCTCCAGCAGCCCTCCCTTCCGGAGGAGGGCCTTGTGGTTCCAGGGGTCCCAATGGAGGATGCGGTCGAGCAGGGGGAGCGCCTCCGGGTGCCGCTGCAGCCGTCGGAGCAGGTCGGCCTTCCCCACGAGGGCCTCCAGGTTCCGCTCGTCGATCCCCAGGACCTTGTCGTAGTGCTTCAAGGCGTCCTTGTACTCCCCGGCCCGGAGGTGGGCGTCCGCCTGCTCCAGGAGGGAGGGCACGCGCACCTCCACCTCCTCCACCACAGGCCCCTCGGCCACTTCCTCCACGGGCGGGGCCGGTCGCTCCACCTCGTAGGGCTCCACCTGCACGGGGGGTGGTGGGACCTCTGGCTTCAGGACGGTGGAGGGCATGCGTCGATAAGGATAAGCCCGCGTGGGGGAGAAGGAGGGGGTGTAGGCCGGCTTCCAGAGGGCCCGGGCATCGTGCCAGGGTCGGGGGTAGGCACGTGCGGGACGCGGGGGGCGACGAGCGACGCGGCGTCGGGAGGGCGCGGGTCGGGGGACCTCCCTCCGGAGCGGCCGCAGGTGCAGCAGCCACGCGACGTTGGCCGCCGCCAGAGCGGCCGACGCCACGGCCACGAGGGCGTGGAATCCGGCGGGCAGGACCACGTGCACGCGGTAGGTGAAGCTCGTGGGCTCGTCCAGAGCGTTCTCGAAGGTGACGGCGTACGCGAGGTAGGCGTCGGCGGCCAGGGGATAGGTGGCCTGCTCCCCCGCGCTCAGGACACCCCCGCCGCCCCCTCCCGTGGCGTCGGCGATGCGCACCCGGAGGACGCCGCTGAGGACCGAGATCCGCAGCTCCTCGGCCCGGGTGATGCCGAAGGCGTCCTGGCTCGCAAAAGCCACGGGGTACGTCTGCCCCGGGTCCAGGGTGCGGCTCTCGTAGGTGGACAGGACGTTGACCACCAGGGCCTGGGCGGGGGGCGCGGCGAAGAAGATGGCGAAGAGGAGGGCGAAGGCCAGGGCCCGCTGGGCACCTCGCCAGCTCAGGTTCACCCGCACGTACTTCTGTCCCCGGGTCGGGGCGTGCTTGATCTCCAGCCCGCGGAACACGATGAGCTGCAGCGCCAGGGCCACCACCGTGACGATGAGCAGAAACAGGATGCGGTGGAAGGGGACGTAGAGGGGCTCGATGCTGAGCCCGCCCCGCAGGAGGAGGTAGGCGGCGAGGCCGACGACGACCCACAACTGAACGCTCAGGAGCACGGCCTTCAGCGTGCGGACTCGGCGGAAGGCCTCCTTGTCACGCCCGTTCCCTCGTTCCGTCATCCGGGGTCCCCGAGGCGAGAGTGGCCGCCCCCCGGCACATCAGGGAGACGGCCAGATACTCAGGAACCGTGTTTTCTCCGGGTTTTAGGTTAAATGTTTCGCCCATCATATCAGTTTCAATACCCTTCTCCATCCGCACGCGGATGGGCTCGTGGGCGTAGTGGGATGGGACGGCGTCGACCAGGGGATCGAAATCCTCCAGCTCGCTTCGGGTGAGGGCCACCACCTGGAGCCCGCTCTTCCCGTGGAGGCTCCCCACGGCGCGAATCAGGCGCTTGATGTCGGAGGTGACGGGCTCGTCCGTCGCCCCCTTCATGAGGTTCACCCCCTCCGAGGTGAGGGCCTTGGCGGTGGCCTGGGGGAAGATGTCGAGGACGCCGCTCTCCACCCGCTGCAGCGCCCGTTCCTTCCCGAGACTCTGAAAGAGGGTGTCGTAGGTCTGCCGCGCCTTGACGGGCCCAACGCCCTCCAGCTTCATCATCTCCCGCAGGGCCTCCTCCTCCGGCAGTTCGGAGAGCCTTTCGACCCAGCGGCGCACCCCCTGGTTGGCCCGCCCCCGCCACCCCGGCGCCCCCTGCGGGGGGAGGCGCAGCCGCTTCAGGGTCTTGCTCCGCTCGCCGAACGTGCGCACGTCGAAGGCCTCCGTCCGCGCGATGACGTCCAGGTCAAGCCCCGTCCCCGTGATGTAATCCACGATCTCCCGCCGTTCGTGGCTCTCCAGGCCCAGCACCCGCGGGTCCCGGATGTGGATGTGTTACCCCCGCCCCCCGGAGAAGGCGATGGCCATCTCCTTGGCGGGGAACCCCAGGTCCCGCTCCAGGAACTCGTCGATGAGGCGGATGACCTGGGCCTTGACGGCCTCCAGCATCCCGCCGTAGCCCAGCTTCTGCCACCCCGGGATGTGGTCCGCGTCCAGGTCGAAGATCAGGTCGGCCCCCATCCACCCCTTCTCGGCCATGGTGGGCGCTCCCGGGGTCTCGTAGTACGCCGCGGAGTGGTAGACGTGGGCCGGGACCCGGGAGGACAGGAAGCCGTTGAGGTCCGCCTCGGAGCCGAAGCCCAGGTGGCGCTGCACGTACCCCCCCTCAAAAAAGATGAAGCCCCACTCCCGCCGGCCGAAGCGGGGTGGGAGCTCGACCGGCTCCTGGCGGTAGTGCTGCTTGAACTTCGCCTTCAGGTAGCGAAGGGTCGCCTGGACCCTCTCCTCCTCCGCCACGGCGGGCCATCCCGCGGCGGGGTCTTAAGGGTTGAGTGGGGATGGGTGAAGGTGCGGCACTAGGCCGCCGACGCCTCCCCGCGGAGGTCCCACAGCCGCAAGGCCTGCACGTTCTCCCCCGCCAGGAGCTCTCGGAGACCCTCCACGTGCCCGTCCCCTAGCACGGCCACGACGTCGCCGTACCGTGCCTGCATCTCGCGGATGCGAGAGGCCATGTGGGCGTTCCGTTCGTCCACCACCACCCGCTTCACGGAGGGGAACTGCCGGGCGAAGGTGGTCATGTACGCCGCGGAGTCCCCCCGGTAGCGCTCCAGCTCCCGTTCGATGCGCGGCCTCCGGAGGAAGAGGGCGCCCAGGAGGGAGAGAAGGATGCGCAACACCTCCGCCGGGGTCACCTCGCGCCGGAGCCTCCGCCACGTCTCCATGGCGTCCACGTCGATGAGGGCGACGGGGACCGCCAACTCCCGGGCCGCCTCGTAGGCCGCGAGCATCTCGTCCCCCACTTGGGTCCCGTACTGCTGGGCCACCCACTGCTGCAGGAGCGCCAGCACGGAGTAGAGGGGCGGGGCTCCTCGGCGCCTGCGGGTCTGGAGGGCGTGAAGACGGCTCTTGTCCAGCTCGAGACACACCACGCCCGGTTGGCGTCGCAGGACTTCCTCCCGGACACGGGGTCCCAGGTCGAAGACGTGACCCACGCCCAGGAGGGTGATCATCGGGCAGGACTACCCCCGAAGGGAGTTAAAGGTTGGCCGCCGGGGCCTCCTGGAATTCGGCGGACCCGCCTCAAAACCCGTGCTCGCCCAGCAGGGGGACGAAGACGCACCCCCCCAGGTTCTTGCGCCGAACCTTCCCGTCCTCCACCTCCGCCAGGATGAGATCCTGGTAGTAGCGGGAGCCCACGGGAATCAGAAGCTTGCCGCCGTTCACCAGCTCCTCTAGGAGGGGCGGGGGGACCTCCGGCGCCCCGCAGGTGACGAAGATGCGGTCGAAGGGCGCCTGCTCTGCCAGGCCCAGGGACCCGTCCCCCACCACGACCTCCACGCGCCCTTCCAGCCCCGCCGCCTCCAGGTTCTTCCGGGCCCGACGGGCGAGGGAGGCGACCCGCTCCACGGAGTAGACGCGGCCCGCGGGGCCCACGATGTGCGCCGCCAGGGCCGCGTGGTAGCCCGACCCGGCTCCCACCTCCAGGACCCGTTGCCCCTCCCGCAGGTCGAGGTATTCCAGCATCATGCCCACCATGTGGGGCGCGGAGATGGTCTGGCCGCCGCCGATGCCCAGGGGCGTGTCGTAGTAGGCACTCTCCCGGAGCGCGCGAGGGACGAAGAGGTGGCGTGGAACGGACCGCATGGCCTCCACAACAGGGGGGGAGTGGATGACGCCCTGACGCTCCAGCCGCTGGACCATGGCCTCCTGCCGTCCCCCGTAGGGTTCCTTCACCTCCTCGACCTCCCCGTCCCCCGCTTGCTTCGGCGCCGTACGGCCCTGCAGTAGGCGCGACGGATCTCCTCCGCCCGGGCACTTCCGCGACGCAGGAGGCCCCGCTCCGTCTTCATGCGGTGAATGACGGCCTGGTCCCGCCCCAGCTCCAGCAGGTCCCCCACGGTGAACTCCTCGTCGGGCGGCACCTCCAGCGTGTAGGAGAGGGTCTTGCGGCCCTTGTTCAGGGACACCTTCACTTCCACCCGGTCGACGCGCTTGCTCCACAGGGCGTCGACGTCCTCCACCCGCCCCTCCAGGGGCCGCTGCTCCCCCACCTCGATGGCGGTGACCTCCACAAGCCCCCGTTCCGTGGGGAAGCGGTCCCCCACCCGGACCGTCTCCTTCGGCGAGAGCGCCAGCTCCGTGCGGTGGGAGGCCTCCTGATCGCTCACAATGAGGGGGACGGCGATGGCGGTCCACTCGCGGTGGGTCTCCCGGCGGGTGTAGCCGCACTGAACGCACCGGACAACGCCCTCGAACACGATCTCCCGTCCCCGCGAGACGCGCCCCCGGATGACGCGATGGGGGGTCGTCCCGCAGTTCGGGCACGTCAGGTGCAGGGCGCTGGGGGCCTCCATCCCGCCCCCACCATCCCAGGCGTGGATGAAATACCTTGGCGCGAGGTCAGAGGCGGCGCTGCCACCCGCAATCGCTCGTGAGGGTGCTCCCCTCGTGCTCCAGGGGTCCGTGACATTCGGGGCATCGGGCCTTGCCGGCGAAGTGCTCAATCCAGGCCTCCCGAACCTCCGACACCGTCTCCTCCTGGATCACCCTCAAGAGGTCTCGCAGTTCCTCCGTGGTGGCCAGATCTCCCAGGTCCACCCTCGCGAGGGGCTTCGCCAGACGCTGCCGCCGCACGAGAGGGCCCAGAAAGATTCCCCCGACGATGCCCCCCACGTGAGCCGCATGGGCCACCCCGTCCTGCACCCCCAGGAACAGGAGGAGGACCTCCCCGATGGCCACCACCCCCACGGCCAAGGACACCCGCACCCGCGGAAGGAAGAGGGGACCCAAGAGCATGGGGATCTCCTCGCGCGGGTACAGGACGAGGAGGGCTCCCGCCACGCCCATGATGGCCCCCGACGCCCCCAGGGCAGGAACGGGGCTTCCCCACCGGGCCCCCGTGTAGAAGAGGGTGGCCACGGCGCCCCCGGCCAGGTAGATGAGGATGAAGGCTCGCCCTCCCACACGCTCCTCCAGGGGGAGCCCCAACAAGTAGAGGAAAAGGACGTTGCCGATGATGTGGAGGAACGAGAGGTGGAGGAACATGGAGGTGAGGACGGTCTGGAACCGAAGGAGGGGCAGGTCCAGGGGCCGGTACGCCAGGTTCCACAGGATGGCGTCCCCCAGGTCCCTGGCGCCCTGCGGAGTCTCCAGCAGAAGGAGGGCCAGCAGGAGGAGGAAGATGGCCAGGTTCCCGATGATCAGGGAGCCGCTGTAGTAGCTTCTCCGTACGGTGGGGTACAGGAGGCTGAGGGCGATGATGACGTAGACGGTCAGGAACACCCACAGCACGCCGGCCGTCTACGGGAGCAAGGCTTATGAATCTTGGCGGGCGCTCTTGATGGGTGGAGCTTGACGCATCCCTCGTGGTGGAGGAGGGGGAGGGGGTCTATCCACCCTCGGAGGACACGCATCTCCTCCTGGAAGCCGTGGACGCACGACCTGCAGAGGCCTTCCTCGAAGTCGGGGCGGGAACGGGCCTCGTCGCCCTCCACGCGGCCCGGACGTGCGGGGTCGTGGCCACGGACGTGAACCCCGAGGCGGTCCGTCTCTGTCGCCGGAACGCGAGGCGGAACGGGGTCCCCCTGGCCGTCGTCCGGACGGACCTCTTTGGCGGGCTGCGGGGGCAGTTCGATGTCATCGCCTTCAACCCCCCCTACTTGCCGGGGGAGGCCACCGACGGGTGGCTCGAGCGGGCGTGGAGCGGCGGGACGGACGGGAACCGGGTCATCCTCCGCTTCTTGGAGGAAGCGCGCGTCCACCTTGCGCAGGAGGGCCGCATCTACCTGCTCGTGTCCTCCCACAACGCCGCCGCCCTCCGGAAGGCTCGCGAGCTGTACGCCCTGAGACCACTCCGGCGAAAGCCCCTCTTCTTCGAGGAGATCGCCGTGTACGAGCTTCGCCACCTGCCGGGCCCTTCCCACAAGCTATAACTGCGGGCCCCGTTTGGGGAAACGGTGGTTTCGTGAGGGTGGTGGCAGGCTCCGCGTCCGTGACGTTGGGACGGGGTCTGGCGGAGCATCTGGGGGCGCCCCTCTCCGAGGCCGAGGTCCGCGTCTTCGCCGACGGGGAACTCTACGTGCGGGTCCGGGAGCCCGTGGCGGGGGAGGAAGTGGTCCTCGTGCAGACCACCTATCCCAACGACAGCCTCTTGGAGCTCTTTCTCCTGCAGGATGCCCTCTGGGACGCCGACGTCGACGCCCTCACGGTGGTCATTCCTTACTTCGCCTACGGACGCCAGGACAAGCGCTTCCAGAAGGGGGAGGCGGTCAGCTCCCGGGCCGTGGCCCAGCGGGTGTCCCTGGCCGCCGACCGCGTCATGACGGTGGAGGCCCACGACGAGAGGATCATGGGCTACTTCGGCGTCCCGGCGGCGGAGATCTCCGGCATGCCCGCCCTCGCCCGGTACTTCGCGGACCAGGGGATTGACATGGTCTTGGCACCCGACGAGAACGCCGCCCGGCGAGCCCGCGTGGTGGGGGATCTCATGAAGGTGCGGTGGGACTTCCTGAAGAAGGAGCGCATCGACAGCTGGACGGTGGAGACGGAGGAGAAGCCCCTGGAGGTGGAGGGACTCCACGTGGCCATTCTGGACGACGTCATCTCCACCGGCGGGACGATGGCAAGCGCGGCCCGCATCGCCAAGGAGCAGGGTGCCAAGCGCGTCGTGGGGGGCTGCGTCCACGGCCTCTTCGTCAAGGGCGCCCTCGACCGTCTCCAGCCTTTCGACGACCTGGTGTGCACGGACACGGTGATGAGCGAGCTCAGCAAGGTCTCCGTGGCCCCTGAAGTGGCCGCGTCCCTCGAGGGCCGATGACGAGTCGGGTGGGCCCCGAATCCAGCCCCTCTACTCCTCCTTCGCCTCCACCGCCCTGCAGAGCGGACTGGACCGCTCCAGGTAACGGTTGAAGGCGATGTTGGAGATGGATGTGGAATAGCCGGCGATGCGAGAGAGGTTGTCCACGATGGTCTTCATGGCCAGCAGCTCCACGGGCTCCTCCACCTCCTTGAACAGGACCTTGTGGAAGTCCTTCAGCCTCCCCTCCAGCCTCCGGCTCGCGAGGACCGTCTGGTTCGCCAGCTTCAGGTCGCGGGTGATGAGGGCGGCCAGCCCGTTGCCGTAGAGGGCCGCCGCCTCGTCCGCCGCCTCCTTCAGGGGCCGCAGGAGCGTCCAGTCGAAGTCTCCTTGGCGGTCGATGAGGCTCAGGACGTTCTCCGCGATGGCGTGGGCGCAGTCCCCCACGGTCTCCAGCTCCTTGGCGATGAGCCTGTACCCCGCGTTGTTCAATCGGCTCTCCATGCCCAACTTGGCGATCAGTGACTCGTCCTGCTGGGCGGAGAGAACGAGCCGGACGATGAGCCAGTACATCATGTCGGCGTCGTCCTCCCTGCGAAGGGCGTCCTCAGCCAGGGAACGATCCTTCGTGATGAGGGCCTCGATGGCGTCGTTGAGCATGGTCTTGCCCAGGTTGTAGAGGCGCTTCACGAGCGACTCGATGGGAAACTTGGAGGGCTCCACGGAGCACTGAAGGAGGGCCCGGTCCCCCGTCTCTTCGATGATGCCCAGACCCATGAGGCGCTTCGCCACCTGGCGGATCTCGCCCAGATGCTCGCTCTTCAAACGGGACTTCGACTGGACGATGATGCGCTCCCGGCCGAGGACGTAGTTGCCCACGATGACCCGCTCCATCATGCCCGACTCGTTGATGGCGTCGGCGTCGACGACGTAGTCCGGCACCGGCCGCTCGAGGCGTTTCCGGGCTCCCTCGGGGGCCAGGAGCCGCAGCGCGTCCCCTTCCTGGACGATGAACACCTGGTCCCCCTTGCTGAGGTTCTGGGACTCCGCCCATCCCTTAGGGAGGGAGATCGTGAGTGTGGAGATCCCCACCTTCTGAATCTTACGACTCTCCATGCACCGCCCACCTTCGCCTCTATGCGAGTATATATTGAACTCCACTATATGAAAGTTGAATACATATGGCGATACAGGGCTGGACCCCCGGGTGTTGTCGTTGTCGTGGAAGCGCCCTGACCTCACGCGCTACGAGGAGACGGGGTTGGAGGACGTCTGTCACACCCTTGCTGAGGCCCGCGTGGCGGAGTTTCTGGAGGACAAGATCCCCGCCATCTCGCCCGATGCCCCCGTCCGCGAACTCCTCTTTCGGATGGTCACGGAGAGACAGCTCGCCTTCGTCGTCTGGCGCAACCGGCCCCATGGCGTCGTGACCTACCTCGACGCCCTCCTGAGCTTCGCCTCGGGGATGAGCGCCAAGGTCACCCAGGTGGAGGAGATTGCACGGGAGGAGAACACCTACGCCGTCCCTCCGGACACGCCGGTTCTCCACCTGCTCCTGTGGATGGCGGAGCACGGCGTACCCACGGTGATTGTGTTCGATGAGGAGCGGTTCCTGGGCATCTTCACGACCTCGTCGGCCTTTGGGCGCATGGCGGACGAACTCGAGGGGGCGGCAGAGGCCGCCCTGGCCTAGCCCCCCGCGCCGCGCCCCTCCGAGGGGGCGCCGACCCGAGGAGCCTGCCTCTTGCCAGCGGCAGTCTCTCTACCGATATATTCTCTGTATACGCAGTCTCCAAGAGAAAAAACGCGGATTTACTCTCCTGGTACACACCGGCGAGACTATTTACGTTGCGATTTCAGGTCCTTCGGGAGGTCACGGATGGCCCAAGTGCTCACGCCGTCGGACACGAGAATCGCCCCGCACTCCCCGCAACGGTAGTAGCGGTTCCTCCCCGCGTCCTCGCCGAGGAATTCCCCGGATTCGTGGGCGCACTCCCCCTCACTCATCGTCCTCGTGTTGCGGCCGCGGTATATGAAACCTGCCTCCGCCTGATTGGCAGACTGCGCCCCGGGAAAGGGTTTAAGGCCCCGAGTCCCTCCGAGGTATCGTTGGCCAGAAAGAAGAGGAAGAAGGAGGAGGACGTCGAATTCAAGACGCCAAAGTTCGACGAGGTCGCCTTCATGAAGAAGGAGATGGAGGGGGCGAAGGCCGCGCTCGTCACCATCGGCTACGCCCTCGCCCTCGGCCTGGCCTCCTACGTCTTGACCGTGCTGAGCCCGGCGTGGGGCGCCCCCTTGGCGGCCCTTCTCGGGTTCCTTGCCCTTTACGGAGTACGCTACCTCTACCCCGCCGTGGGGCTGGACACGGCCAAGTTCGACCGTCGGACCTGGGCGGGCAACGGCGCCATCTTCCTCTTCGCCTGGCTCGCGTTCTGGGTCCTCCTCCTCAACCCGCCCTTCCTGGACGTGTCGCCCCCCCTCATCGACCGGGTGCAGGTCCAGCTTCCCGGGGCCGACTCTTGGACCGACGTGAGTCGGGACGGACTGACGATGCTGGCTCTGGGGGGAAACACCAGCTTCGACGTGCGGGTCCGGGTGCTCGACAACATCCGCGTGGGTCAGGTGCAGATCACGGTGACCGTCGGCACCGACGTTACAGGTCCCACGAACATGGACGCCACCGAGCAGCCGGGCTGGTTTGCCCACAGCGTCTCTGCCGAGGGGGGGCGATTCTACCAGGTGGCAATCGCCGCCCTGGACCACCAGGGCCTTCGCTCGGACCTCGGATTCACCGTGCAGACGACGTAAACTTCCAGGGCAGCCTCCTCCGCAGGAAGGCCGCCAGGACGTTGTCCATCCCTCGACCGAGCAGCTCCTCGCCCCTCAGTAGGGTGAACTCCTGCCGGAGGGCCTGATCCAGATTCTTCCCCAGGCTCAGGGTGGGAATCGCCGCCTCCAGCGCCTCCGCCGCCTCCGTCTGGTCTCGGAGGACGTCCACCATGAGCCTCCCCCCCTCCACATACGGTCCCGACAGCCGCGTGGAGGCCTCCTCCCACTTCCGGAGGAAGGAGGCGGCGTTCCGCAGCCACGGGGGCGGACCGCGGTGCTTTCGTACGGCCGGGAGGTGGGCTACCTCCATCTCCAAGAGCAGGATCCACGCGTCCCCGTGGAGAGTGGCTCTGGACCGCAGGACGCGGAATCCGGCGTCCTCGAGGAAGGTGCGGGTGGCGTGCTCCGCCTTGCGAAGCTGTGGGAAGAGGACGTCTTCCGGGAAGTCCGGGGCCGTGGAGACGACGGCCAGAATCTCAGAGCCCCGCCGGCCCATCTCCTCGCGCAGGCGGTCTTCGTTCCAGGCGGTCTCCTCCGGCGGGAAGAAGAAGGCGGGGTCCGGATCCTCCAGGTACTCCCAGGCCGCGCGGATGAAGGTTGCGAGGCTGTCCAGAGAGACGGCGGACGCCGCGTTCCTCTCCCCGTCCACCGGATCCACAAAGACGAGGGGTTCGTCAAAGGCCCGCTCCGCCGGTGTGTTCAGCTCGAGGGCCACCGGGGGCCGCCACTCACGGGCCGCCTCCAGGGTGGCGCGAAACGTCTCGTATCGGAGGACGAGGAGCTCGCAAAGGTAGCCGGAGAAGCCTTGAACGCGGGCCTCCGCGCCGTAGCACCCCACCCCCTTGAGGAAGCGCTTCAGAAGCCTCACCTCGTCTCGTTGCGCCTCATCCAGGTGCTCCTGGACGTAGGCCAGGTGGAAGGGGGTCCGGTCCACCGCCGTCATCCGATCCGACGGCGCCTTGAGGTCGTAGCAGGGAACCACGTCGGCCTCGTAGACCCCGAACCGCCCGCGGGTGTAGGGGTGCTCGGCGTACCTCCGCGTAGGCGCGTCGAGGATCTCCCCCAACTCCAGACCCCACCGCTCCAGGTCCTTTCGAGAGGTCGTCTCCGGGAACGTGAGGAAGACGTCGATCTCCGGGTCCTTGAGGAAGGTGTCCTTGGCAACGGAACCCATGAGCCGGGGCGTGGCGGGGATGCCCCGCTCCTGCGCCGCCCGGGCCAGGCGCTCCACGAGCTGGGAGGCCGCCGCCTGGACGGCCTGGGCCTCCGCCGAGGTGGGCTTGACCAGTGCAAGAACCTCCTCCTCAAGGCTCATCGCGCTCCCATAGGGGCGGGCGGAGAAAAGGATAGCGGCAGGTCCTGTAGCCGCGGCATCATCGGTGAGAATCGGGACCCACGCATTATATGGGGGGAGGACGAAGCCGCCGGCCAGCGGGGGACCGGCATGCGGGAGCACGCGGGCAAGTTGCTCCAGTGCGCGCGAAGGCTTCGCGAGGATCCAGCCTCCGCTGACGCCCTGTTTACCCTGACCGTGATCTACGCGTTGGAGGGGCATCGCGCCAAGGCACTCCGATTCCTCCGGAGGCTGGAGGCTCTGGTGCCCGCGTACCCGGGTCTGGGGGAGCTGAAGGGCCGCGTTCTGAAGCTCGCTCCGCGGAGGCTGAGGCGGACGTTATCGCCCTCCGGGGGCCGACACTAAGGGCCAACCTCGCAGACGAGAACCTCGTCGCGTGGGGACGGGAGGTTTATATATCCCGCCGCATCAGACGGCCCCACCTTCTGGAAGCGACGGGAAGAGACATAAGCATAAGAGGGGGAGGGGCTAGAACAACCATCCGGCGGGCGGAGCATGGTGCGGACGGACAAGGGCTATTTTGTACTTCTTGTGGGCGTCCTGGGTGCCGTCGGCATCCTGGACACCGCCATCGGGAACCCCACTATGGCGGCGTTCGCCGATTTCCTTGGGGCGGACGCGTTCCTGGCCAGCTTTATCGCCGGCTTGTACTCGCTGGTCGCCATCCCCGCGAGCATAGCGATGGGGATCAGCATCGATGTCATCGGCAGGAGACGGGCCCTCGTCATCGGCCTGGGTCTCACCTCCATTGTAATGTACGGCTATTCCGTCGCACAGACCCCGTTGCATCTCATCCTCTTCCGCAGCGCGCATGGCGTCAGCGGCTCTCTCATCTTCCCGGCGAGCATCGCGATGGTTGCCGACGCCGCGAAGCGGGGGCTTGGGAGGAACGTGGGAATCTACTGGCTAATCGTAGTAGTCGCCCTCGCGCTGGGTTCCTTGTCGGTGAGGGTCCTGGTCGAGACCCTGGGTTTCAGGTCCCTCTACCTTCTGGTTGCCGGTATCTCTCTCGTGGGAGCGGCCGTCGCCTTGATCCTTCCCGAGACCTCCTCGGGCCGGATGATGCCGAGGGCCTCCCTGGGAGTCATTCGGTCCTCCATCCGCTGGCTCTCCGTCGCCTATGTCTCCTACTTCTCTCTCTACTTCGCCCTAGGGGCAATCATAGGCTCCCTCTCGCTCGTTCTGATTGTCCTGGGCGCCTCACCCGAAAGCGCAGCCGCAGCTGTGGGTTTGTACATTTTCCTCGCCATCCTGGTCTCGCTCCCTCTATTCCACATATTCGGCAGGCTGATCCACAGGCTAGGCTCCTTCCGGCTGCTGACCACCGGGCTTCTAGTGACAGCCACGTCCCAGCTGCTGCTGGTCTTGTCCCCGGAGCCCCCCTATAGCTTCGCAAGCTCCGCCCTCCTGGGAGTCGCCCTCGCGTCGGTCTTCGTGGCTTCCACGACTCTAGCTGCGATGCCGCACGCCAAGGGTTCCTCCATGGGATTCCATCAGACGGCCAACATTGCAGGCGTGGCGGTGGGGGCCCCCCTTTCAGGGCTGCTGCTTGGCACGTTTGGGATAGGGGCTCCCTTCGCTGCCGCCATCCTTGTGCAGGCATTGACCCTAGCAGTCGTCGTGTCTGCGAGGGAGACCACTAGGCTTGCTGAGAGGCAGGTTCTGGAGGCGTAAGGCACGAGGATGAAGCAGAACACGGCCCCTCCCACGCCCACTGCCCCTGTCTGAGGTTCCCCGCTCTTGAGTGGGCTTCACCATTCATAGTGAGTGGGGGCAGAGGATTCTAGCCCCAATTGAGTTCAAAACCAGTCGCGTGAGTCCACTCTCCCGCTTACTGTGGCTTTACTCGTTTCACCCGGCGACCTTGCGTAGGCTTCGCCGTCTGTCAGTAACGGGAATGACCGCCGAGGATCCCGGCCTAGATTGTCCTGACGGTCATCCGGGCAAACTGTACCCGCTTGATGGATTCCGCATCCGTACCTCAATAGACTCCAACGATAACCCTGGAACTCTCCTCAATCCTTCTAGCTATCCCCTCCAGCTCGACACGCGGCATTGGCTGGACATAACCTTCGCTCGGAGGGCGCACTAGAGTATAGATCTGCACCTCTCTCGGGCGTATCTCCTCTATCGCTTGGATAAGCTTGCTGACTTCCACATCGGAAGAGTTCTCGCGAGGACCCTTGACTAGGAGGATCTGAAGAATCACGCTATCCAGCTCCCCATAGCAAGCCACGAGCTCCCGAAATTCCAGTCCCGCGACTGGGCGGTTGATAGCCTTGAAGGTTTCCTCGTCACCAACGTCGAGCTTCATGATGCGCATATCCAAACTGTTCAGCGCATCTCTCACCCGAGGTATGTTCACTCTGGCTCCTGAAGACAGGATTCCTAATGGCGTTGAGGGAGCGAGTCGATCTCGTGTGTCGACAACTGCACACACAATCTCTCCGAAGTCTGGATGGAGGGTCGGTTCTCCGTTCCCAGAAAACGTTATCACATCAAGATAATCGGGATTTTGGAGAGCAGCCGTCAGCTCCCTGACGACGTCCTCCACAGAGGGGAGAGAAACCCTTTCGGGGAGGAGTGTTTTGAGAACCGTCCTGCCATACTGGCAATAGATGCAATCGAAGGCGCAAACTTTCAGATCCGTAGGCATGAGATTGATGCCCAAAGACCTGCCAATCCTTCTCGAATAGACTGGACCGTAGATGATGCCTCGTTGTAGGGGTATGCCCCGTTTTGTGTGCCGTTTATCAGAATGCGCCACGACTCCTCACATAGAGGTGACCTTCGTCTAAACACCCATGTCCCTTCTCGACCTAAAGACTGCAGTGTCGGCTAATAATGGCCTTTTATCTGTACCCCCTTCGAACTCCCGGCGAAACGCCTCCCCCTGACCATCGTCCAACTCCCTGCTAGCGTCGAATCTCGCCCAACACAGGCTCCCCTGGTTCCCTCCTCTCGTAGGCCTGCAGGTACGGCAGCAAATTCCTTAGGATACGCTTCTCCGCCTTCCGCATGTGCTCGGCTAGAGTGGATGGCGCCAATCCGATCCCCTGTGCCAGCCTTTCAATCTTGGTCTCGCTCGGCATCGAGTAGTGTCCCCGTTCCAGGCCTAGGATGAGGGCTGAAACCTGTCGATCGGTCAGACCAGTGAAGATGTCCGAGGCCGGCACCAGCATCATCTTCTCCATTTCCACGTTCTCAATGGGACGTAGGGACGTGACGCGCACCTCGCCCT
>CAYGBN010000020.1:0-36695 GCA_964348155.1 uncultured Methanomassiliicoccales archaeon | reverse complement strand
CCGCCAGGAGGAAGTCGTAGTCCTCCGTCTCCACGAGGAGCTCCTCCTCCATCGCCCGCTCCTCCACCCACTCGTAGTCCTTGCGCCCCAGGTAGAGGGTGGACATGTCTGGGGTGGCGGAAATGGCATGGAGGTAGGCGAAGGGGGTCCCCGCCTTGGGGGAGCGGAGGGCATCCCGCAGGACCACGCTGGAGAGGGGGTCCACGTAGAGGTCCGACGTGCGGCGGCCCAGGAGGGTGGGCTTGAGCGTCTTCCCTCCGCGGATGAAGTCCTCCTGCTCTAGGAAACCGAGGACGTACTCGATCTGCCCCTGGATCGTGGCCACGTCCCCCTGGTGGGCGTAGAAGGTCCGCTCCATGAAGCGCTCTAACTCCCCCTCCGTCTGCACGTGGCCGGTGGCCACAGCCGCCAAGAGGTGCATGCGGAGGGCGGGGCGGCTGCCCAGCTTGGAGGTGATGGCCTCCGGCGGCGCCAGGATGTAGTTCTCCAGCAGCTCGTCCACATCCTCCTGGTAGCGGGCCAGCAGGATCGCCTCCCCGAACTCGTCGTATTGGGGGCGGCCAGCCCGGCCGCACATCTGCTTGATCTCCAGGATGGGGATGCTGTCGTAGCCGTAGTTGGGGTCGTAGCGCCGCGTGTCCCGGACGATGACCCGCCGGGCGGGAAGGTTGATTCCGGCGGCCAAGGTGGGGGTCGCGGCGATGACCTTGAGGTGCTTCGCTCGGAACAGGTCCTCCACGACCTTCCGCTGGGGGTTCGTCAGCCCGGCGTTGTGGAAGGCCGCGCCGCCCCTGATGTACTTCCCCAGGCGGCTTGCCAAGGACGTTGACTCCTCCTGACGTCCCGCCATAGCCTCGGAGGCCGTCTTCAAGACCTTGACGTCCTCCGCCGTCAGGTAGGGGCGAACCAGGGGCACGAGCTTCCTCGCGAGCGTCTCCGTGGACCGCCGCGTGTTCAAGAAGACGAGGCACTGGCCATCCTCCCGCAGGGCATCCCGAACGAGGGATCCGATGTCGTCGTCCTCGTGGGGGAGGACCCGGGAGGAGAAGTCGGCGAAGGTGACGCTGCCGTCGAAGTACACCCCCTCCTTCAGGGGTACTGGCCGCCAATCGCTCACCACGTGCTCCGCCTCCAGCCACGCCGCCAGCTCGTGGGAGTTGGCGATGGTGGCGGAGAGGGCGATGACCTGGGCTCGGGGGTTGACCTGCCTCAGCTTGGCCAGGGTGACCTCCAGCGTGGGCCCCCGCCCAGGATCATGGATGAGGTGGACCTCGTCCGCCACCACGACGGAGAGCCGCTTCAGCCAGTGAGAGCGATGCCGCAGGAGGGAGTCGGCCTTCTCCGAAGTCGCGATGATGACGTCGTAGCTCTGGAGGGTGGGCTCGTCCGAGTCGTAGTCGCCCATGGAGAGGGCCACGCGGATGCCCAAAGACTCGAAGGCCCGGAGGTCCTCTCGCTTCTCCGCCGCCAGAGAGCGCAGGGGGACGATGTACAGGGCCTTCCCGCCGTTGAGGACGGACTTCAGGATGGCCAGGTAGGCGACGAGGCTCTTGCCGCTGGCCGTGGGGATCGCCAGGACGAGGTTTTTCCCGTCCAGGGCGGGATCGATGGCATCCTCCTGCGGGGGGTAGAGCTCCGTGATGCCCTGGGCCTCGAGGATCTCAACAATGCGACGGTCGAGGTCCAGGTCCTGGATGCGCATCCGGCGTGAGTACCCCTGGACGTCTCATAAAGGGTTCGTAAGAGGCCCTAGGCGGGGGCGACCCCTCGTCCCACCAAAGCCTTTAACGCCCTCCCCCTTACCGCGGCGCATGGCGGACCTCGCCACGGCTGTGGGGAAGGTGAAGCTAGCCAACCCCACGATGCTCGCCTCCGGCGTCTTGGGGGACACGGGCGAGTCCCTTCTCCGGGTGGCGAAGGCCGGGGCCGGCGCCGTCGTCACGAAGTCCATCGGGCGCGAACCCCAGGAGGGGTATCCGGGCCCTACGCTCCTGGAGCTGGAGCAGGGCCTGCTGAACGCCATCGGGTTGGCCAACCCCGGGGTCGACAACTACGGCCCGGAGGTGGAGACCGCCCTGCAGGGAGGCGTCCCCGTCATCGGCTCCATCTTCGCGGAGGACGTGGAGTACTACGGCCCGCTGGCCCGCACCATGGAGGTGTACGGCGTCCACGCCCTGGAACTCAACGTCAGCTGCCCCCATGCCGAGGGCCTGGAGGAGATCGCCCGGGACGCCGACCTGGTAGCCCAGATCACGGCGGAGGTGAAGTCCGCCGTCAAGGTCCCCGTTTGGGTGAAGCTGTCCCCCAACGTCCAGGACATGGCGGCCCTGGCGGAGGCCGTGGAAGAGGCGGGAGGGGACGCCATCACCGCCATTAACACCGTCCGGGCCATGAGCATCGCCCCAGAGGTGCATGAGCCCGTCCTGGGAAACAAGACAGGGGGGCTGAGCGGGCCGGCCATCAAGCCCATCGGGGTGCGGGCGATCTATGAGATCTACGAGGCCGTGGACCTGCCCCTGGTTGGTGTCGGCGGGGTGGTCCGCGGAGGGGACGCCGTGGAGTACATCATGGCGGGGGCGTCCGCTGTGCAGATCGCCAGCGGGGTCCACTATCGCGGCCTGGAGATCTTCCGCAAGGTGCAGCAGGAGATCGAGGCCTTCATGGAGGAGAACGGCTACAGCCGGCTGGAGGAGATGGTGGGGATTGCCCACTAGGATGCGGGTCGTCTCCGTGGAGCGCGTGGAGGTGGAGGCCCCGCACACCCAGACTTTCCACTTCCGCGATGAGACGCGGGCGCGCCCAGGGCAGTTCGTCATGGTGTGGCTTCCCGGCGTGGACGAACGGCCCATGGCCCTCTCGAGGATGGGCTCGACGAAGGCCGTCACCGTGAAGGACACCAGCGAGTTCACCCACGCCCTCTTCGGGCTGCAGGAGGGGGCCCGCCTGGGGATCCGGGGTCCTCTGGGCACGGCCTACGATCTCTCGGGGGAGCACTACCTCCTGGCCGCCGGGGGCACGGGCATCGCCTCGTTGGTTCCCGCGGGAGAGGCGCTGGCCAAGGCGGGAAAGGACGCAGTCACGGCGTTCGGGGCGGCCACGAGGGAGGACCTCATCCTCTTGGACCGCGTGCGGATGTACGGCGAGGTCTCCCTGGCCACGGATGACGGCAGCATGGGGTACCATGGCCACATCTCGGATCTGGTGGAGAAGCTCCTGCATGAGCGACGGTTCGACGGGGTTCTCGCCTGCGGACCGGAGGCCATGCTCCTCAAGTTGGCGCAGGCCTGCCACGAGGCGAACGTCCCCCTCCAGGCCTCCCTGGAGCGTTTCATGCGGTGCGGCCTCGGGCTCTGCGGCTCCTGCTCCCTGGACAGCTTCCTGGTGTGCGTGGACGGCCCCATCTTTCGGGGGGACCAGCTGGCCGGCCTCCGGGACTTCGGCGCCTACCGCCGGGACAAGACGGGACGTCGCGTGGCGGTGGAGGCCCCATAACCTTATCCAAGGACCTTCCGTCCCTTCCTCCATGTCCGACGAGGCGTTCGACCGCGCTGCCAAGGAGGTCTTCGACCTGTTCATGGAGCGGCATCCCCCCTTCGCCACCTACCTGGGCATCCACACCTACGATCACCTCCTGGGCCACACCTCCCGGGCCTTCGTGGAGGAGGAAATCGCCCTTACGCGGAAATGGCGGGACCGCTTCGCCGCCTTCGATCCCGACGAGCTGAGCGGCGGCCGCCCCCTCGATCGGGACCTGGCCCTCTACGTGACGGACTTGGAACTGTTCCAGATGGAGGAGGTGCGGCACTGGGAATCCATCCCTCACGGTGCTGAGGGTGTAGGGGCAGCCCTCTTCGCTCTCTTCACGCGGGAGTTTGCTCCCCTGGAAGATCGCATGCGGAGCATCACCGGCCGCATGGAGGGCGTGCCCCGTTACCTGGAGGAGGTGCGCACCCGCATCTCCCGCCCCGTGCGGCTCTGGACGGAGATGGAGCTGGAGGCGAGCCAGGGCACCCCCGCGTTCCTGGAGGTCATCCAGGCGGCGGCCGAGGGGAAGATCTCCGGGGACGCCTTCAAGGCCCTCAAGACGGCAAAGGAGGAGGCCCAGCAGGCCCTGAGCGCGTACCAGACCTGGTTGAAGGAGGAGGTTCTCCCCGGCGCCTCCGAGGATCACATCCTCGGCGAGGAGCGCCTCGCCAAGTGGATCGCCCTGCGGAAGCTGGGGTACGACCCGGACGAAATCCGGGCCCTGGGGGTCCGCTACTTCGAGGACTCCAAGGCGGAGCTTGCGGAGGTCGCGAAGGCGATCGATCCCGAGGCCTCCGTGGAGGAGGTCAAGGAGCGCGTCAAGGGAGCGCATCCGGCGACGTTCGAGGAGGTCTTGGAGGCGGTTCGCGACGCCGTACGGGAGGCGCGCGAGTTCGTCGCCCGGAACCGCCTCGCCACCCTCCCGCCGGCGGAGAAGCTCCACGTGGTGGAGACCCCCACCTTCATCCGACCTGTCATCCCCTTCGCCGCCCTCTTTGGTGCCGCCAAGTTCGACGACGTGCAGGAGGGCGTGTACATCGTCACCCCCCCTTCCAACGGGGACGAGCTGCTGAAGGAGCACAGCTACCCGGGCATCATCAACACCGCCGTGCACGAGGGGTATCCGGGCCACCATCTGCAGCTCGCCGCCGCCAACCTCCACCCGTCCTTCCTGCGCACCTTCGGCGGCGCCGTGGAGACCGTGGAGGGCTGGGCCCACTACTGCGAGGACATGATGTACGAGGCGGGGTTCCACGCCTCCCCCGAGCTGCGGGTCATCCAGCTTCTGGACGTCATCTGGCGGGCCGCGCGGATCATCATCGACGTGGACCTCCACAGCGGCCGGATGACCTTCGACGAGGCAGTGGAGATGCTCGTCCGGGAGGCGGGGATGGAGAAGCCCTCTGCCGTGGCGGAGGTGAAGCGGTACACCCAGTACCCCACGTACCAGCTCAGTTATCTCCTGGGGAAGCACCTGATCAGACAGCTCCGCCGGGAGGTGGAGGAGCGGATGGGGGAGCGATTCAACCTGGGCTTCTTCCACGACACGATCCTCTACGCCGGTTCCATCCCCTACTTCCTGCTGCGGCAGGCGATGGAGGACAAGCTCGCGAAGCTGGAGGAGGACGTCGAGGACCTGCGCTAGGCGCTGCCCGTTGCGACCTCCTCGGCAAGGATGGATTGGATGAAGGGGGCCTTGGCCTCTGTGTACTCCCAGCTATCGTGCGCCCACTGCCGGGCGAGGCGCCGCTTGAGTTCCTCGTAGGCCCGGGCGACGTCAGGGCGACGCCGCAGGGTGTCTCGGAACTGCAGGGTCTCCTCCCAGAAGGCGCCCCTCTTCTCCACGATGTGAAGGTGGTGGGTCCTTGCGGGCGCGGGCCCCTTCCGGAAGTACCGCCGTGCGGGAATGAACTCCTCGTATTCGGGGATGTACTCGTACCCCAGGCCCTCCAGGGGCCTGATGCAGCGGTCGGCGTACGCCAGACGACGGACTCCGGCCATGATGTCGATGATGGGCTTCGCCGCCAAGCCGGGGACGGCCGTGCTCCCCACGTGCTCCACGGAGATCAGGAGGGCCCCCATCGCCTCCACCAGGCGGGCCGCCTCCTCCGCGTACATGCGAGGCCACCCGGGATCGTAGGGCCTCACCGCCACGGGTCTCCGTTCTCGCGCCACCGGAGGCGCGAACGGCGAGGCCCAACATTAATATGACGGGGTCGGATAGTCCCGCGGTGCGCGCATGAAGAGCATTGACGCCCTTGTCCACAAGGCCATGGAGTTCAAGGAGAAGGGGCTCAGCGAGAAGGAGATTGGCGACGAGCTCCACCTCTCCTCCGAGACGGTGACCTGGCTCCTCACCCGTGGCGTGAAGGGAGAGGCCCCGCCGAAGGACATCAAAATCGGCTGGCGATCCGTGGGCGTCTACGGCAACCGCATCGGCTTCATTGCGGCGGCCCTGACGGACGTCATCCTGGAGGAGATGGAGAAGCGGGACCTGGACGTGGACTCCATCATGGGCATCTCCATCAACGGGATCCCCTACGCCACCCTCATTTCCGAGGAGATGGGGCTGGAGCTCGTGGTCTACCGTCCCGCGTCGGACCGGCACTCCGGCGGCGCCTTCAGCTCCAACTACGCCGGCGTGGACGGGAAGAGCATCGTGGTGGTGGACGACGTTATCAGCACCGGGGAGACGCTCCGTGGGGCCATCAAGGAGACCCAGGAGGGCGGAGGCCAGGCGGTCCTGGCCGTCATCTTCGTGAACAAGACGGAGCGAGACGACGTGGACGGTGTGCCGCTACGGGCCCTCGTGCGGGCCCGGGGCATCGCGTGAGCGCGGATGCACTGGTTCGATGAGCTGACGGAGGCCGTCTCGGCCTTCCTGGAAGGGCAGGAGCGCGTTGTCTGCAACGCTGGCCTCTCCGTTTCGGGATTGCTTCACGTCGGCAACCTACGGGGAGAGATCGTCCTCAACCACTTCATCTCCACCCACCTCCGAGAGAGGGGCGTGGACGCGCGGCAACACCTGGTGCTTTACACCCAGGACCCTTGGAAGGGAAAGGAGGGCCAGCGGGCGCGCTTTCCGGCGGGGGAGGGGGACCGGTACGTCGGGCATCGACTGATCGACGTGCCGGATCCCGAGGGCTGTCACGGCAACTGGGTGGAACATCACTGGGCGCCCTTCGGCGGGTCCCTGGATCGCTTCGCCCCCGGGGTGGAGGTCTCGACCACGACGGAGCTCTACCGCCGCCGGGACATGCAGCGGTGGGTGCGGGACCTGGTTGCGCGGGCCGAGGAGGTCCGCCAGGTCGTCAACCGCTACCGGCCTCGGAACCCGCATCCCGAGGGGTGGCTCCCCTTCGACCCCTACTGCCCGCGGTGCCAGCGCATCGGCCACGCGCGCGCCCTCCGCGTGGCGAACGGAGATGTAGAGTACGTCTGCGAGTGCGGGGAGGAGGGGACGTCCTCCCTGGAGCGCGGGAAGCTGAACTGGCGCATGGAGTGGCCGGTCCTCTGGGCCATCCTCGGCGTTGACGTGGAGCCCTTCGGGAAGGACCATGCGGCCCCGGGAGGCTCTCGGGAGAGCTGTCAGGTCATCGCGGAGACGATTCTGGGCATCCGGGCTCCCTTCGGGATCCCCTACGAGTGGGTGGGCTACGCCGTCCAAGGGGAGGACAGGGGGGACATGGGCAGTTCCGACTTCCTGGGGTTCGGCCCAGGGGAGTGGCTGGAGGTGGCGGACCCGGAGGTCCTCCGCATGCTCTTCGCCCATGCCTCCCTGAGGCGCCGGCTCGTGCTGGACCTGTTCAGGGTGGATGTCTACCATCAGGAGTACGACCAGGCCGAAGCCGCCTTCCTCCTCGACGGTGGGGAGGAGGGCCGGTCCTACGAGCTGGCCCAGCTAAGCCCTCCTCCAGGCGACGGGGTCTTCCAACTTCCCTACCGGCACGCCGCCCTCCTGGCGCAGGTAGCCCCATCGGAGGAGCTCCTGGATTGGGCGATAGGCCGTCTCCAGGATACGGGACTTCTCCAGGGAACCTTGTCCCCGTTCGAGCGTGAGCGGGTCCTCCGCAGGTTGAAGCAGTCCTTGGCCTGGGTGAATCGCTACGGTTCTGGTGAGGTGAAGGTGAGCCTGTTGCGCGAGCTGCCGGACGAGGTGGCGGGGACCTTCTCGGCCGAGGCGCACGACGCTCTTGCCCTCCTGGCGGACCGCCTGGAGCAGGTCCCCTGGCAGGAACAGGACGTCAAGGGGGCCATGGTTGAGCTCACCGGGGGTGGCGAACTCCCGCTTTCCACCAAGCAGTTTTTCGCCGCTCTCTACACCGTCTTCCTGGGGAAGCCCTCGGGTCCGAGGGCGGCCCCCCTTTTGGTGGCCCTGGAGCGAGACTTCGTCCTTCAGCGGCTGCGAGAGGTCGGCGGCCGTTGACCGCCTCCCCGTACGCGAAGTCCGCGCACTACTACGACCTGATCTACGAGGAGGCCTGTAACCACTTTCGGAAGTGCGACCTCCTGGAGGCCAGCTGATCCAGGCACGAGTTGGAGCCCGCGCTGCAGGGCAACTACCGCCTTTCGCCGTGGCCCAGCAGGAAGGCGAGTCGCTTCCCGGCGCGCCTGAAGGAAAAGCTATTTAGCCGCTTCGGTTCGTGGTTCACGCGCACAGCCCCGTGGTGTAGCGGTCAATCATGCGAGGCTCTGGATCGGCCTTGCCGAGGAGAGACCTCGTGACGGCAGTTCGAATCTGCCCGGGGCTATCCCTGCCCGCCGCATGGTGATGCTCCGGCGTCACCCTCCGACCGGACGACAGGGTGGGGGGAGCGTCGTCCTGCCATGACCCTTGCCAGGAAGCTTCAGATAAGGGAGGGCCAGACCATCCAGGTGCTCAATGCCCCTGCCAAGGTGACCTTGGACTTGCCGGAAGCGGCCGGCTCCACCGCGGACGCCGTCCTCCTCTTCGTCCGCGACAGTGCGGAGCTGCGGAGGGAGGGGACCCCCTTCCTAGAGGCCGCCCAAGCGGACAGGTTGGCGTGGGTCGCCTATCCGAAGGCCGGGAAGCTGGACACCGACCTGAACCGGGACAGGCTGTGGGAGCAGCTGGAGGCGGAGGGCATCCGCCCGGTCCGGCAGATCAGCCTCGACGAGGTGTGGTCCGCCATGCGCTTCCGGCCGGGATAGTCCCCGGGCACGGCGCTCTGCTAGCCGCTCAGGAGCGCCCTCAGCTCCTCCTCCCCCTCCTCCGGACCCCGCGCGATGAGGAGGTCCCCCTCCCGGAGGGCGGTCTCCTCGTCCGGGCCGTAGATCCAGGCCGGCCCGCGACGGATGGCGATGACCCACATGCCCGTCTCGGACGCCACCTTCGCCTCGCCGAGGCTCTTGCCTGTCACGGGAGAGTCGGAAGGGACGGTGACGGTCACGATGGCGGTGTCCGACTCCCTCAGGGCGGCCGCCACCACGGGGTGGGGCTCGATGTCCCGCAGCACCACGTCGGCAATGAGGACCGCGCCGTCCGCGATGGTCTCGATGGAGTTGGCCAGGCGGATGAAGACCAGGGCCTTCTCCACGTCCCGGTCCTCCAGGGCCCGTTGGACCGCCCGCTCCTGCACCTCTTCGTCCCAGGCGTCGATGCTCTCCTCCAGTTCGATAACCTGTCGGGCAATCTCCTCGTTGTCATACAGCAGGGCGGAGTAGGCAAGGTCGACCATCAGCTCGGAGGTGTCCTTCATCTCCAGCAGGAGGTCCTCGATGTCCTCGGGCGTCACGCGGGCCACCCCTCCTTCCCCGAGGCGTAGCGGACGAGCCGCTGGTGCCCGTCCTCCGTTCCCCGCACGATGAGGAGGTCCCGCGCCTTTAGCGGTGTCTCCCCCGGCGGGTCGTAGCGCCACCGCTTCCGCCGACGAATGGCGATGATGCGCATCCCTGTTTCCGTCTCCACGCGCAGGTCCGCGATGCGCCGTCCGACCATGGAGGACGCCTTCCCCAGCCGCACGGTCCGGATGCGCTCGTCTGCCTCCCCCAGGACGAAGGGGAGGAAGGGACGGGCCTCGATGCGCTGCTCCAGCAGGTCCGCCATGTCCCCCGCCGCGTTGGAGATGGTCTCCGCGGCGGAGGCCACCTGCAAGATGCCCGCCAGCCGCTCCGCGTCCTCCCGCGTCCGACTCGCCATGAGGGCGATCATGCGCATCCGGTACCGCAGGTGGTCCATCCGGCGCTCCAGGCTGCGGACCTCCTCCCCCAGGTCGTCGCTGTCGAACATGATGGCGGCGTAGGCCAGGTCCACGATGAGCTCGCTGGTGTCCTTCATCTCCACCAGGAGGTCCTTCACGCTGGTGGGGGTGTACTCCACCTCCTCGAACTCCTCTCCCTTCACAGGACCACCCCCAGCACGAGGACCAGGAAGCCGATGCCCAGGAGGTCCCCCATGGTCGTGACCACAGGCGTCACGAAGTTGTCGGGGTCCAGCCCCCGGGCGAAGGAGAGGAGGGCGATGGCCAGCGTCACGGCGATGAGCACCCCCGCCATGAGCAGGCCGCTCGTGAGCATGACGAAGAGGAGCACCTCCAACCCGAAGGGGGGCGTTACGCGGAGACCAAGGCCCACGGCGTATATGAAAATTGCCAGGAGGGCGAAGGTCACCAGGTAGAGGGTCAGGCCGTCCCGGATGCTGCGCCGGAGCTCCGCATCCCGCCACGAGAGGGCCACCGCCCCGGTGTAGAGGCCCGACGTCAAGCGGGAGCCCAGAACGGTCCCCACGTTGCCCCCGACGCCGTTGACCACGGGCACCAGGATGAGGAGAAAGGGGAAGGTCAGGAAGGCGTCGGCCCGCGCGTTCAGAATCTGCCCGGCCACGAGGTTGAAGACCAGGAGGAAGACGAGGGCCGGGGCGCTCTCCCGCATGATCCGGGCGTAGCGGTAGAAGGTCATGGGACCCCCTCCAGGGCACCGGCCACCAGGAAAATCAGGAGGACCGTAACGATGTCCCCCACGGTGGCCAGGATCGGCGCCGTCACGTTGTCCGGATCCAGCCCGCGTTGTGTGGCGAAGAGGATGATGCCGAAGGTGACCCCCAGCTGCACCACCCCTGCCGCCGTGCCCGCCAGGGTCGCGACGAGAAACAGGCGCAGGAAGCCCGCAGAGGGAAGCTGGAGCAGGACGGTGGTGGTGTGGCCCAAGACGCCCGTGAGAGCGGAGAGGACGAGGCTCAAGAGGAGGGCCGCCAGGGTCGCCTGCCGCGTCTCCTCGTTCCAGAAGTTCCCCCTTCCCACGAGCCCCATGTGGAAGGCGGAGCCTAGGCGGGCCCCCATGGCCCCGCTTATGCCTCCTCGGAGGGCGATGAGGACCGGCACCATGACCAGGAGGCCGGGCGTCCTGCCCAGGATGCCCTCCATCCGCTGCAGAACGAGGCCCGCCACCACAAGGCCACCCCCAGAGAGGAGGAGGACGGGCAGGGACTGCCGGTACAGAGAGGGGAGGGGCACAGGCGTGGGAGGCGCGAGGGGCTAGAAAGCCTCTTCGTCCGCCAGGCAACGCACGCGGAGGCGCCCGGGAAGAACCTTTGCCCGCAGCGGGAGGCGTCCCACCAGCTCCCCGTCCATCTCCGTGAGGACGCGGGCCTCCGACGTGGCCCTCACCTCCCGCCCGCGACGGTGCTCGACGCTCGCCAGGCCCAAGTGCTCTCCCCGGCGCAGCTGACCCAGGTTTCGGATGGCCTCCCCCGCCGTGACGTCCCCGAAGAGGACCACGTCCAGGAGACCGTCATCTAGCTCCGCCATGGGCGCCGGCTGAAGGCCGCTGCCGAAGAATCGCCCGTTGGCCACGATGACACTGTTCATCGGGCCCTCGGCCATGGGACGCCCGTCCACCTCCACCTGGACGACCTCGTTGTCGTAGGAGAGGAGGGAGGTGACGGTCGCCCAGAGGAAGGCCACGCGGCCCCCAAAGGGCTTCCGACTCCGGTTGACGCGATCCACCACCCGGCCCGGGAAACCGGCGTCGAGGATGTTGGCGAACCAGCGAGTCTCCTCCTCCCCATGCTGGTTTTGGTACGTCGCCAGGCCGACGTCCACTTCCAGGAAGGCTTCGGAACAAAGGATATCGGCCGCCCGGTCCAGGCCGGCAGGGAGCCCCAAGGTCTTCGCGTAGTCGTGCCCGCTCCCCACGGGAATGATCGTCAGACGCACCGTCCGGGTCGACGCGGCCATGATGCCGTTGACGGCTTCGTTCACGGATCCGTCGCCCCCGACGATGCAGACCTCCTGCTCCCCCTGCTCCACCGCATCCTTGACTAGGGTAACGGCGGAGCCAGCCTCAGTCGTCCAGGTCACATGCGGGTCCTCCACAAGCCGCGTCAGGTGCTTCTCGAAGCGGGGCCACTGCCGCCCCAGCCGACCGCCGGAGGCCCGAGGGTTCACCACGAAGAGCGTCATCCTCCCTCCCGAAACGCCTGGGAGGTCATCACCGCGCGGGCGTAGGCCTCCTCCTCTCGCCGCCTTCGTTCCTCGTCCCAACCCAGCCGGGCACCCACGAACGATGCCACCTCTCTCGCGACCTCCAGCCCGTGATCAGGGTCCTCGTACATCACCCCCGTCCGCCGCACGAGGACGTCCTCCAGGTGGAGGGCCATCTCGTGATCCACCGCATAGGCGATCTCGGCCCACACGTAGGGGAGAGAGGGGACGACCCGCCTGCGGAGCTCCTCCCCCTGGGCGTAGCGGACCACCTCCCGGCTCTCGCCCCCGTAGGCGGCGAGGATGTGTTCCACGTCCTCCTCCCCCCAGCCGAGACGCTCCCCCTCCTCCTCAAGCCACCGGCGGAGGTTCTCCAACTGCGCTGAGGTCATGCACAGGGGGGAGGGCGAGGGAGCCCCTCGCCGCCGCCGGGGGAGGCGACGGACGACTTGCGCGAGGGCCTGACGGGCCGCCCTACGATAGGTGGTGAGCTTCCCGCCCAGGACGGAGAGGAGGCCGGGCGCGTCTTCCACGATGCGGAAGTCCCGGGAGACGTCCGACTCCGACACGCCGTACTCGGCCACCAGGGGCCGCAGGGCCGCGTAGGAGCTCACGACATCCTCCGAACCTACTTGGGCTTCGGGGAAGGTGTGGTTGAGCGCGTCCAGGAGGTACCCCACGTCCTCCACTTCCGCGCGCACGTCATCGGGGTTCCCTCGGAAATCAGTGTCCGTGGTCCCCACCAGGGCGAAGGGCCCCCAGGGGAGCGCAAAGACCACCCGCTCATCGGCGGGCGAGCGCATGACCACGGCCTGGCGGTTTCCCAACCGTTCCCGCCGGACCAGGATGTGGACCCCCTTGGTGGGGCGCAGCCGTGCCGCCGCTCCGGGGACCTGCGACCGGAAGCCGTCGCTCCACGCGCCGGTGGCGTTCACCACGAGCTGGGCCGCCGCCTCATGCACGCCCCCCTGGAGGAGGTCCCGGAAGCGGACCCCTACCACGCGACTCCCTTTCCAACGCAGCTCCTCGGCACGGGCGTAGGGCACGATGCGGGCGCCGGCCCCGTGCGCGAGCTTCGCGTTCAGCAGGACCAATCGGAAGTCGTCCGTGCGGCAGTCGTAGTAGAGGGCGCCCCCCCGGAGCTTCTCCCGCAGGAGCCCTGGCTCCCGCGCCTCCACCTCCTGGCGGGAGAGGGTTCGATGCCAGCGGATGTTCGTGAACCCCGCAATGAGGTCGTAGAGCCAGAGGCCGAGCCGCGTGAGGAGGGGACCCTCCCCCACGCCCTCGTAGAACGGGATGAGGAAGGGGAGGGGACGCACGAGGAAGGGGTAGGCGGACCGAAGATGCCCCCGCTCCCAGGTCCCCTCCCACACGATCTTCACGTGGCCGTGTCTCAGATACCGGAGGCCTCCGTGAATCAGGCGGGAGGAGCGGCTGCTTGTGCCGCTTCCGAGGTCGCCTTGCTCTAGGAGCAGCAAGCGGTAGCCCCGCCGGGCCGCCTCCCAGGCCAGGCCGCACCCCATGATCCCGCCCCCCACGATGATGAGGTCGTACCCCTCCACGTCCCGCAGGGCCTCCGCCCGGGCTTCCCCGTTGAAGGCGGAGGCGTTCACCCCTCCTCCCCCAGCAGCTTCCCGGGGTTCATGATGCCCTGGGGGTCCACAGCGCCCTTCAGTCCTCGTAGGGCCCGCAGCCCCGTCTCCCCCAGCTCATCCCGCAACCAAGGCAGGTGATCCACGCCGATGCCGTGGTGGTGGCTCAGGGTGCCCCCCGCCCCCAGAATGGCCTCCGTCGCCGCGGCCTTCAGGCCCCTCCACTGCTCCACCTCCCGCCCCTCCACCTGGGGGGCGAGGAGGGTGAAGTAGAGGGAGCCCCCGTCCCGATAGGCGTGGGAGAGGTGGGCCAGCAGGAGGCCGGGAATCCCCTGCCCGTCCAGGGTCCGGCGAACGGCCGTGCGGACGGCCTCGTGGAGGGAGGGCAGCCGGGACCAGGAGGTTGCCGTCTCCAGGGTCTCCACGAGGAAGCCCCGGTCCATGAGATCGTCGCGAAGGTAGGGCGTCTGGTAGTACTCCTCCTCCCACAGGTCCGCCGCCTCAGATCCGAGGTCCACGCCCCCGGCCTCCGTGCACCTCCCTACGGCGGCGCTCATTCCCTCTTCCACATCCTCGGGTGCGCCCTCGAAGCCCAGGAGCAGGAGGGACGGGACGTCCTCCGCCTCAAGCCCCGCGAGGGAGAGGATCATCGTGGCCTCCTCCGCGTCGGAGAGGCGGACCAACGCCGGCCGAGGCCCCTGCTGCAGCAGGCTTCGGCACACCCCCAACGCCTCCGGAAACTCCGGGGCCAGGAGGACCCGGCGCTGCCGGGCGGCGGGTGCCGGCCGAACCCGCAGCACGGCCTCCACGAGGATGCCCAGGATGCCTTCGGACCCGAGGACGAGCTCCCGCAGGTCGGGGCCCACGGCCCGAGCGGGGACCCCCCTCGTCGCCAGGTCTCCCACCGGAGTCACGACGGTCACGGCCTGCACCATGTCCTCGATCCTCCCGTAGCGGCCCGAGAGGTGGCCCGAGGAGCGGGTGACGATCCACCCCCCCAGGGTCGAGAAGTGGAAGGACTGGGGGAAGTGCCCGAGGGTGAGCCCTTCTGCCTCGAGGCCTTCCTCCAGCGCGGGGCCGGAGATGCCTGCCTCCACGTGGGCCAGGAGGGAGGCGGCATCCGTCTTTCGGATCCGGGTCAGCCTCCCCAGGTCCACGGTGACGACCCCTGCGTGGGGGCCCCTCAGCGGCCGCACGCCACCCAGGACCGTGGTCCCGCCCCCGAAGGGGACCAGGGCGATGCCGTGCGCCGTCGCCAGGCGCACCAGGCTCCGCACCTCCTCCACGCTGGCGGGGAACGCCACCGCATCCGTGATCTCCCCCACGCGACCCAGGCGAACCCCCAGGAGGTCCAGGTAGCTCTTCCCCACGGAGTGTCCGTAGCGCGTCGCATCGTCGTCCTTCACGCGGCACACCCCTCCCAGCGCCGCCAGGTCCTCCCGGGAGAGACGCGTCGCCGGCACCGCGGGCATCCGATCGTACTCGATGGCCGGGCGCTCCTCCATCCCCCGCTCCCGGAGGAAGGCCAGAACGCGGTCGCGCCGCGCGGGCGGGTAATGCGCCTCGGGATCCCCCCATCCCCAGGGCTTCCGTCCCCCGCGCATCGGCGCCGCGAACACCACGGGGCTAGAAGACACTTCGTCTCCGTCGGGGGCCTTTAATAGCGGCCCCGAGATGCGAGCGGGATTCCCATGATTGCGAGGGAGGCGGTTCTGGAGGTCTTGCAGGGGTACGACCTGGAACGGGCGAAGGTGGGGGTCCTGGCCTCCCACTCCGCCCTGGACGTCTGCGACGGAGCCGTGGAGGAGGGGTTCCGCACCGTGACGCTGTGCGAGGCCGGCCGCCACGAGCCCTACGCCCGCTACTTCAAGGCGGTGCGTGATGCAGCGGGAACCCTCCAGCGGGGCGTGGTGGACGAGGCCCTGGTGCGTGACTCCTTCAAGGACTTCCTGGCGGCGGAGGTGCAGAAGAAGCTGCGGCGGGAGAGCGTCCTCTTCGTCCCCAACCGCTCCTTCGTCTCCTACTGCGGCCTGGAGGCGGTGGAGGACGACTTCCTCGTGCCGATGGTGGGGAGCCGCAACCTCCTGCGCTCCGAGGAGCGGACGGAGGAGAAGGGGTACTACTGGTTCCTGGAGAAGGCGGGCCTCCCCTACCCCCGCCGTTACGACGACCCGGACGACATCGACGCCCTGGTCATCGTGAAGCTCCCCCATCGGGTGAAGCGGCTGGAGCGGGGCTTCTTCACAGCCGCCAGCCGGGAGGAGTACGAGGAGAAGGCCGCCGCCCTCCTGAAGGGGGGCGTCATCACCCAAAAGGACCTGGAGGTCGCCCGGGTGGAGCGGTACATCTTGGGCCCCGTCTTCAACTTCGACTTCTTCTACTCTCCCCTGGCGGACGGGGGGGAGCCCTTGGAGCTCCTGGGCATCGACTGGCGGTTCGAGACCTCCCTGGACGGCCACGTCCGCTTGCCGGCGGAGCAGCAGCTCACCCTGGTTGGTGAGGAGCGGCTCCCGGAGTACGTGGTCTGTGGGCACAACGCCGCCACCCTGCGGGAGTCCCTCCTGCGAAAGGTCTTCCCCCTGGCAGAGGCCTACGTGCGGGCCACCCAGGAGCACGCCCCGCCGGGGGTCATCGGCCCCTTCACCTTGCAGACCTGCGTGGACAAGGATCTGGACTTCTACATCTACGACGTCTCGCCGCGCATCGGAGGCGGGACGAACGTGCACATGTCCGTGGGCCACCCCTACGGGAACACCCTTTGGCGCTCCCGAATGAGCACGGGGCGTCGCTTGGCCCTGGAGATCCGGCGGGCCACGCAGCGGGGCGAGGTGGAGGAGATCGTTACGTAGCTTCTGCTTGCTCCCGCCGACGGACGTAGTCCGGCGGGATCTCGTCCGTGATGTAGACCACCTTGCCCGCCTTCTTGATGACAATGCCGGACTCCCGAGCCTTGTCGGCGTCCACCTCTAGGATGACGGGGTGGGCCGTCCGCACCTGCCCGGCCTCCATGGCGCTGTCCAGCGTGTCGCTGAGGTGCACCCACTGGCGGTCCGCGGGGCGGAGGCCGACCTCCAAGAGAATGGCGCTCTCCTCTTCCGTGGTGGGGTAATAGAGCACGGGCGGGATGTCCTCCGTGGGCAGCTGCAGATCCAGGTCGAGGGAGTGGCCGTAGGTGGCCATGACCCTCCCCTCGTCGAACCGGTACCGCCCCTTGGGGTCCGTCTGGACAATGGCGACGATGTGGTGCGGCTTGAGGAAGCGGAACTTCTTGTGCCGAATCCGGATGGCCGTCACCAGGTCCTGCAGGTCCACCCAGCCGTGATCGTCCATCTCCAGGCCGTAGCGCTGTGGGAAGTGGCGCAGGACCCCCGCCATGGTCCGCCCTAGAAGGTTGAGTTCCCGCTCGTTGAGGAGGAACTTCCCCTCGTCACCGCAGTTGGGGCAGACCTCGCCGCGGAAGAACCCGTGGGTGCGACATTCCTTGAGCATGCGCCTCCCCCGCGGGTAACCGGGGTCTCGGGTAAATACCTTCGCGACCTGACTACGGAACGGCCACTTGGGAACCCAGGCCCGTCCTCAGATGCGGCACTACAGTGGGCCCAATTCGCGCCGCCGAACGATGCGGAGCCCCGCGTCCTCTACCAAGGTCTCCACCCCCCGTCGGAGGGGGGCGTCGATGGCGTTCCGGTGGAGATAGGCGAGGGACGCCCCGGGGGAGCGCTGGATGGCCTGCCCGACGGTGGCCTCGTCCAGGCCGTTCAAAGCGTACGACGGGATCATGTGGCCGAAGGAGATGCGATAGCCCAGGGCCGCGTCCGACATCCGGGGCACGTAGTGGCCCCCTCCCAGGCCGAGGGCCACCGGATGCTTCGTGGGCTGCAGGTTCAGGAGCACGCGGGCAATGGCCCGGGCCGGGGCCTCCTCCTCCCAGGCCTCCTCATCGCTTCCCAGTTCAATGTAGAAGGTGGGTGTCTCTAGGTAGGGGCCGTGGTGGGTGGCCTCAAAGGAGACGGCGAAGTCCAGTCCTCGGGCCTCGCTGCGCAGGAGCCGCAACGCCTGCGTCATAGCGTGCGGTGCACTGGGCACAAGCCGCCGCGGCAGCCCTCCGAACTTCGCCTCCGCCCCTAGGTTTCCCAGGGGGTGAACCGTCAGGGAGCGGAGGCCGCTCTCGCTCCGATGGCGGGAGGCGTAGATCACCAGGTCAGGCCTCGCCCCCGTCGCGTCCGCCACGGCGCGGTCCAGATGGTCGCGGGTGAGGTGCGGCCCCCTGATGGTCACGAGGCGGAGATCGCCGCGTCGGTAAGCCGGCGCCTCCTCAAAGGGCTCCACGGCCTCCCACGACGCCTCGCGCCGGAGCTGCCGGAGGATGTTGGTGCTGGCGGGGTCCGCTTGGGAGGTGACGATGAGAACGACGGCCACGCCCTGCCAAGGAGGGGTCGCCTAATGAACCTGCCTCCGGCACGCATGGGAAAGATTCAAGAGCGCCCCTTGGCTCTCTCGCCCATGGAGATGGTCTACCTCAGGTCACCCACGGGGCTCCACCATGAGCGTGCCCTGGACGTCCTGGGCCGCGTCCGCGAGAAGCTCCCGGACCTGGAGTACCGCGAGGTCGACCCGCGGGAGGACCCGGACTACGCCGCCCAGTTTCACATCAAGTACGCCCCCGGCATCGTCATCGACGGAAGGATCGAGTTCGTGGGGATCCCGCGGACGCGAATGGTGCTGGACCGCATCCGCCAACTTCGCGAACCGGCTGCCTCCGCCGGGGGGGAGGGGGCGGAGAAAGAGGACGCGTCGTGAAACGTTTATGAGAGACGGGGCCGATGCCACGTTGACGGGATGACGGCCTCCGTCCAAATCGTGGATCACAGGGACATGGACCTCTCCGCAGCGCTGGTTGTGGTGGGGTTCCCGGGCATCGGCTTGGCGGGCAGCATTGCCGCGAACTACCTCGTTTCCACCCTGAAGCTTGAAAAGGTTGCCTCCATCCTCTCGCCCGGGTTCCCGCCCATGGGCGTCCTGCACGGCGGGCGCGTCTCGAGTCCCGCCCGCATCTACGCCGCCCCCATGGTCTGCGGCGAGGCCGGAAAGTGCAACCAGCTGGCCGTCGTGATGGGGGAGGTGACCCCCCGGGCGGAGGTCCTCTACGAGCTGTGCGAGAATCTCCTCGCCTGGTGCCAGGAGAAGGGCGTCGTCGAGATTCTCGTCGTCGACGGCCTCATGCGATCCGAAGGGTCCGAGGAGGCTGGCGTCTACGGCGTGGCGAACACGGCGGAGGGGCTGGAGCGCCTCCAGGGCATGCAGGTGAGTGCGATGGAGGAGGGCATCCTCAGCGGCCTGGCAGGCATGCTCACGTACCTGGGAGAGGCGCGGGGGCTGAAGGTGATGTCCCTTCTGGCGGAGACCACAAAGGAGTATCCGGACGCCCGGGCCGCGGCGCGGCTCGTGGAGATCCTGGACCCCCTCGTTCCCAAGATTGAGATCGACCCCCAGCCCCTCTACCGGCAAGCGGAGCTCATCGAAGGGCATCTGAAGCGCTCGCTGAAGGAACACGAGGACAGCATCGCGGACATCAAGGAGCGCTCCAAGATCATGTACGGGTAGATGCGATGGCGACAAAGGCGTACGTGTGTCCAGAGTGCGGCGAGGCGGCCATGGTGCGGAAGCCCGACAAGCCGGGCTGGTACCGCCTTCACTGCGACAAGTGCGGTGCGGAGCGGGGCCCGTTCCAGGATGTGCAGGACCCCGGCGTGGCGTAGCCCGTCCCCCTCGGGCGATGGACCCCCAATCGGAGAAGCCTTCCGTCTCGCCCTTCCTCCGAAACCTTAATAATCCATCCCTGGCTATTCGCCGCTGGCTGCGGGCACCTCTGTGGAGGAGGTCCTGCAGGAGCCCGGCAGGAGCGAGGGGCAGGATGGGTTTCGAGGAAGACTTCAAGGAGATGCGGAAGAAGATCGACAGGATGCTCCGCAGCTTCTTCCAGAAGTCCTCCCCCGCCTCCAAGAAGCCCTTCGTCTACGGCTTCTCTGTGCGGGTGGGCAAGGATGGCGTTCCCAAGATCCGGGAGTTCGGCACCATGAAACCGACGGTGGAGGGGCAAGACCCCAGCGAGCGAGAACCAGTGTACGACGTCATCGAGGCCGACGACGAGATCTACATCACGGTGGACCTCCCCGGCACGACCCCCGAGAAGATCCGCCTTCGCGCGTCCGAGAAGGTCCTCACCGTCGAGGCCGAGGGCTTCCGAAGGTACTGGAAGGTCTTGGACCTTCCCGATCGGGTCGACGCCTCTAGCCTGGGGTGGACCTTCAACAACGGCGTCTTGGACGTCAGACTGGCCAAGAAGACCGCGAGGGTTCGGGCCGAGTAGGCGGCCGGCCGCAAGGCTTTATGTGACCCCCGCGAGCTGGGGGCGCGAACGTCCATGCCGGAGGATCCCTTCTCGGCCGTGCAGGGTCGCATCCGGAGCGTTGGACGTCGCCTCGGATTGCCGAAGGACATCATCGAGATTCTTCAGCACCCCAAGCGGGAGCTCAGCGTCCACTTCCCCGTCCCCATGGACGACGGTGCCCTCGAGGTGTTCGACGGGCATCGGGTGCAGTACAACACCGTCCTGGGGCCCTGCAAGGGGGGCCTCCGCTACCACCCCGCCCTCGAAGTGGCCGAGGTCCGCGCCCTGGGCGCCCTGATGACCCTGAAGTGCGCGGCCGTGGGGATCCCCTACGGCGGGGCGTATGGCGGGGTCCGGTGCGACCCGAGGGAGATGAGCAATCAGGAGGTCGAGCGGATGACCCGCCGCTTCGTGTCGGAGATCTCCCTCATCATCGGTCCCCAGGAGGACATCCTGGCCCCCGACCTCCATACGGACGAGGACACCATGGCCTGGGCGATGGACACGTACAGCATGCAGAAGGGGTTTAGCGTGCCCGGGGTGGTGACCGGGAAGCCCGCCCGGATTGGAGGGTCCGAGGGCCGCCGGGAGGCGACGGCACGGGGCCTCCTCACCGTGGTCCAGGCCGCCCTCGAGAGGCGGGGCGAGACCCTGAAGGGGAGCACGGCCGCCATCCAGGGCTTCGGGAAGGTAGGATCCCATGTCGCTCGCCTCCTCGTGCAGGAGGGCTGCCGCGTGGTGGCCGTTTCGGACTCCCAAGGAGCTGTCCACGCCGTTCGAGGTCTTGCCGTGGAGGCGCTGCAGCGGCACAAGCGGCTGCGTGGAAGCGTCGTGGGCTTCCCCGGGGCACGTCCTATGGAGAGGGAGAGCGTGCTGGAGGCGTCCTGCGACCTCCTGGTGCCCGCCGCCCTGGCCCATGCGCTGCATGGGGGAAACGCGGGGAAGGTGGAGGCCCGCATTGTGGCGGAGGCGGCCAACGCCCCCACGACCCCGGAGGCGGAGCGGATTCTCGAGGAGCGGGGCGTTCTCGTCCTCCCTGACATCCTGTGCAGCGCGGGTGGCGTGACCGTCAGCTACTTCGAGTGGGTTCAGGACCTGCAGTACTACTTCTGGGGGCTGGATCAGGTGCGCGAGAGGCTGCGGGAGGTCATGCGGCGAGCCTACCGCCGAACCCAGGCCCTGGCGGAGGAGAGGGATGTCGACATGCGGACCGCTGCCCACATGGTCGCCCTCACCCGCCTGGCCGAGGCCTACGCCGCCCGCGGCCTCTTCCCGTGACCCTTTAGTACCCGCCTCTCCTTTCGATCCTCGGGGACCCCGCCAGGCCACCTTGGAGGAGACCCCGCCCTGCGTCCAGGGGCGAGAAACACGGCTCCCTCGGATCGGGTTGACCGGAAGCTGAAGCACCTTCGGGCCCTGGAGGCGAGTTACCGCCGGGACCTGAAGCGGGCGGAGCAGGCCCATGCCGAGGGCCATCTCCCCGAGGAGAAGTGGCGGCGGGTGGAGCGACGCCTGTCCCGGAAGATGGAGCGCCTGCTGGAGAGGATTCGGGAGCTCGTGCGCCTGCGGGGTTGACCCTCCACCCCATGGTTGCAGAAAGGTTTTTCCGCGCCTGCATGTCTGTTACTAGCGTGGAGCAAGAGGCAGAAGTGTTGATCTGGCCCGAGGGGATTTTCGAGGTTGACCTCTGCGTGGTCTGCAAGTTCCCCGTCGAATTCTGCGTCTGCCGCAAGATCCACGCTGGCGGCGACTGACTTCCCCTGGCCAGGGGAGTAGCCTTATAACGAGGGGCATCCTTTGTTCCCGCCACCCAGGTGACGGGCCGATGATTACGAACGATGTCGCCATCATGATTGGCGGACGCGCTGGCGATGGGAGCCTGGTGACTGGAGAGATCCTGGCGAAGATTCTCGCCCAGATGGGCCTCGAGGTCTTCACGGTGAAGGACTTCCCCTCCAACATCCGGGGGCTCCCCACCAACTACACCATCCGCGGCAAGGCCCACCCCATCATGGCGAGGAAGGATCACGTGGACGTGCTGCTGGCCCTCGACGAGGAGGCCGTGAAGCTCCACGGCGACGAGCTTCCCCCCGATGGGGTGCTGGTGTACGACAACTCCGGCGGAGGCGAGCCCGCGTGGGATCGGGACGACGTCCACCTCTACGAGGTCCCGTTGAAGGATATGGCCGTGGAGAACCTGGGGGGTGCCAGGGCGGAGATCTTCAAGAACGTGATCTCCCTGGGGGTCCTGGCCCAGCTCCTCTCCATCGACGTGAAGCTCGTGGAGCGCATCGTAGCCAAGGAGTTCGCCCGAAAGGGCGACGAGATTGTCCAGAAGAACATGGAGGCCATCGCCCTGGGGGAGAGCTACGCCCAGGAGAATCTGGAAAAGGTGGACCCCTACGTGCTGCAGGCGCGCGAGCCGGGGGACCGTCTTCTCATCATGGGGGACTGGGCCATCGGCTACGGGGCCATGGTGGCGGGGTGCCGCTTCTACGCGGGCTACCCCATCACCCCCGCCACGGAGATCATGGAGTGGCTGGCGGAGCACCTGCCCGCCTACGAGGGGGTGGTGGTCCAGGCGGAGGACGAGATCGCCGCCGTGACCATGGCGCTCGGCGCCTCCTACGCCGGGATGCGGGCCATGACGGGGACAGCGGGTCCCGGCGCCGCCCTCATGACGGAGGCCATCAGCATGGCGGGGATGGCGGAGATTCCCCTGGTGCTCGTCCATGGCCAGCGGGCGGGCCCCTCCACGGGGATGCCCACCAAGACGGAGCAGGGGGACCTGAAGCATGCCCTCTTCTCCTCCCACGGGGACTTCCCGCGCGTCGTCCTCGCCCCGGGGAGCGTGGAGGAGGCGTTCTACCTAACGGCGCAGGCCTTCAACCTGGCCGAGGTGTACCAGCTGCCGGTCATCCTGCTCACCGAACAGGCCATCTGCCAGAACAAGCAGACCATCCCCGAGCTGGACCTGGCGCGCGTCGCGGTCAACCGGGGGAAGCTCGTCAACAGGGTCGAGGCCTTGGCCGCCAACGGGGGGTCTTTCAAGCGGTACGAGGTGACGGAGGACGGGGTCTCGCCGCGGACCGTGCCCTCCCTGGTGGGCGGTGTCCACGAGGCCACTACCGTGGAGCACGACGAGGAGGGGTACACCACGGAGGACTCAGAGATCCGGAAGGCCATGATGGCCAAGCGGATGCGGAAGCTGGAATCGGCCCAAGGGGACCTGCCCGCCCCCGTCCTGCACGGCGACCCGACCGCTCCAGTGGCCTTCCTGGGCTTCGGCTACGCCACGGGGGCGATCCTGGAGGCCATGGAGGTCCTCCAGGAGGAGGGCCTGGCCACGAAGTACGTGCAGCTGCGCACGCTCTGGCCCTTCCACCGGGAGGAGGTGTTGAGCCTGCTGGAGGGGGTGGACCACCTCTTCGTGGTGGAGCACAACTACACAGGGCAGCTCGCCTTCCTGTTGCCCAGCCTCCTCGGCAAGGCGATCCCGGCCACGCCCATCCGGAGGTACGACGGGAGGCTCTTCACCCCGGGGGAGATCGCGGCGAAGGTGAGGGAGGTGACCTGAGTGGCGGAGGCGGCCTACGACCTGACCATCCAGGACTTCAACCTTCATGCGGAGACCTGGTGCCCCGGCTGCGGCGACTTTGGGCTGAACGGCGCCCTCAAGCGCGCCGTCGTGAACCTTGAGCTCCGGCCGGAGGAGATCGTCCTGGTGACGGGGATCGGCTGCTCCAGCAAGATCACCGACTACTTCCGCTCCTACGGCTTCCACACGGTCCACGGCCGGCCCGTGACGGTGGCCACCGCCATCAAGATCGCCAACCCCGACCTCACCGTCATCGTGGCCACGGGGGACGGCGACGCCTACGCCATCGGCATGGGCCACTTCATCCACGGCATCCGTCGCAACGTTGACATCACGATGGTTGTCATGAACAACCAGGTCTACGGGCTGACAAAGGGGCAGTACTCTCCCACAGCCCAGATGGGCTTCCCCTCGAGCTCCTCGCCGGAGGGTTCCCAGGAGCACCCGGTCGACGGCTGCACCCTGGCCCTGGCCTCGGGGGCGAACTTCGTGGCCCGGACGTTCTCGGGCGACATGAAGCACACCGTGGCCACCCTGGAGGCCGCCATCCAGTTCCCAGGCTTCGCCCTGGTGGACGACCTCAGCCCCTGCGTCACCTTCAACAAGGTGAACACCTACGCGTGGTTCCGGGAGAACATCCGGCGGCTCTACGAGGAGGGGTACGAACCCACCGATCGCGGCAGGGCCCTGGACATCCTCATGGGGTCCGAGAAGGTGCCCACGGGGATCTTCTACCAGGACTCCGATCCGCCGCGCCCCTACGAGAAGCTCGTCCTGCGGGACGTCGAGCAACCCCCGGCCTTCGCGGACCTCGCCCCGGACAGGTGGGACTACGCCGCCGTCATGGACGAGTTCCGGTAGGCGCGCTGCACCCGCCTTGACGTCGGAAGGCTTAGGGGAGCTCTCGGCCTAAGGCCACCCGATGGCGAGCCTGCGGGACGCCCTGGAGGAGGTTGCGGGGGAGGTGCGGGCCTGCACTCTTTGCCGGCTCCACGAGGGACGGACCCACACGGTCCCCGGGGAGGGGAGCGGCGGGGGTGGCGTCCTCCTGGTTGGAGAGGCTCCTGGCCAGGAGGAGGATCGTCGGGGGCGCCCCTTCGTCGGGAGGGCCGGGAGCATCCTTGACGAGGCCTTGCGGAAGGCCGGGCTGCGCCGCTCCCAGGTCTTCATCACGAACGCCGTGAAGTGCCGTCCCCCGGACAACCGCACGCCCCGGGCCGACGAGCTCAGGGCCTGCCTCCCGTATCTCCTGCGTCAGGTGGAGGTCCTCCGTCCCGCCGTCATCGTGACCCTGGGGACCGCCGCGCTCCGGACGCTGTTGGGGTCTGGCCAGCCCATCCGGGACCTGGAGGGGACGCTGCTTGCCCTCGGCGATCTTCCCGTTGTGGCCACCTACCACCCCGCGGGGAGGCGGGGACGCCGCCTCCGGCGGCGCCTGGTGGAAGACTTAAGGCGGGCTAGGGCCATTGCGCGGCAGAGCGGAGATGGTGCGGATCGCGGGCGGGCGAAGGAAGGGGGATAAGCCCCTCGTGGAGACGACCTCCGCGGGCGGGGCCGTGTTCCGCCCCAACGGTAGGGTCCTCCTCCTCCGGAAGGCGGACGAGCGGCGGTGGTGCCTCCCCAAGGGGGGCGTGGAGGACGGGGAGACCCCCCCGGAGGCCGCCCTCCGGGAGATCCAGGAGGAGACGGGGATCTCCGGCCACGTCGTGGAGCACCTGCGGGACATCCGGTACGTGTACTTCTGGCCGCCCGACGAGGTGAACTACGACAAGACGGTGAAGTACTACCTGGTGGAGCGGGTGGGCGGGACCCCCAAGCTCGAGCGGGGCTTTGACCGGTTCCGGTGGTGCACGGAGAAGGACGCCCTCCGCCTCCTCCACTACGAGAACGACAAGCGGGTGGTCCGGGAGGCGTTCCGCAGGCTGCGGGGCCTTCGCGGCGAGCAGGCCTAGGCCCGCGACTCACCCCTGCAGCCAGGCCACCAGGTCCTCGTAGGGCAGGGCGTTTAGGACGTCCCCCGGCTCGACCCATCCCCGACGGGCCTGTCCCAGGCCAAACTTCACCAGGTCCAGGTGCAGGGTGCTGTGCGCGTCCGTGTTGATGGCCAGCTTGGCCCCTGTCTCCTTGGCGACCCGCGCGTGGGCCCCGTTCAGGTCGAGTCGCTGGGGGAAGGCGTTGATCTCCAGGGCGGTGTGCGTGTCCACGGCCGCCTCCAAGACACGGCCCATGTCCAGGGCCACGGCTTCCCGCTCCCCGATCTTCCGGCCGGTAGGATGGGCGAGGATGTCCACGTGCTCGTTGGCCATGGCCGTGAGGACCCGCTCCGTCATCTTCTCCTCCGGCAGGTTGAAGTGCGAGTGGACCGCGGCGATGACGTAGTCGAGGTCCTGGAGGACATCGTCCGGGTAGTCGAGCTCCCCCCCTTCCAGGATGTCCACCTCGGAGCCGTGGAGGATGCGGATGCCCCGGACCTCCCTCCGGAGGGCCCGGATCTCCGCCATCTGCATCCGGATGTCCTCCTCCTTCATGCCCCGTGCGATGTAGACGGACTGGGAGTGGTCGCTGATTCCCACGTAGTCGTAGCCGCGTGCCTGGGCCGCCTCCACCATGGCCTCCAGGGAGTCGTGGCCGTCCGTCCGGTTGGTGTGGACGTGGAGGTCCCCTCGCAGGTCTTCCAGGGTCAGGAGGTGCGGCAACCTCCCCTCCCGGGCGGCCTCGATCTCTCCCCGGGCCTGCCGCATCTCCGGCTCGATGAAGGGCAGCTCTAGGGCGGCGTAGACCTCCTCCTCCGTGGCCCCGGCGAGGCGCTCCTCGCCCCGGAATACGCCGTACTCGTTCACCTTGAGCCCCCGGCCCATGGCGTAGCTGCGCAGTTGGATGTTGTGGTCCTTGGATCCCGTGAAGTACTGGAGAGCCGAGCCGAAGCTGTCCTCATCCAGGACGCGGAGGTCGGTCTGGGTGCCGTCCTTCAGGACGACGGAGGACTTCGTCTCCCCCTGGAGGAGGACCTCCGCCACCTCCGCCATGGAGGTGAAGGTCGCCATCACCTGCGGAGGGTCCGGCGAGGTGACCAGGATGTCGATGTCCCCCACGGTCTCCTGCATCCGGCGGAGGCTGCCCGCCACGCTCATCCGGTGGACGGGCGCGTGTGCGCTGAGGTGGTCCAGGATGCCCTCCGCCACGGGCAGGGCCTCCCCCAGCAGTTTCCTCCCCTTGGTGGACGCCCGGATTGCGATGCCTCGAAGGATGTTCTCCGCCTTCTTGGGGCCCAGCCCCTTGATGCCCTCCAGGCGTCCCTCCCGGGCGGCCTCCTTCAGTTCCTCCACCGACGCGACCCCCAGCCGCTGGTGAAGGAGCTTCGCCGTTTTGGGTCCGACGCCAGGGATGTGCATGATGTCCAAGACCCCGCGTGGGACCTCCTCCAGAAGGCGCTGGTGATAAGCCAAGCTCCCCGTCTCCAGGTACTCCGCAATCTTCTCGGAGATGGCCTTCCCTACGCCGGGGAGCGAGGCGAGGCGGCCCTCCTCCCAGACCTCCCCCAGGTCCTGGCTCATGGACCCGATGTTGCGGGCAGCCCGGCGGTAGGCCTCTGGCTTGAAGGTGACCCCCTGGAAGTCGAGGATGTCCGCAATCTCGTCCAGGAGGCGCGCGACCTCCAGGTTCTTCATCTGGCGTTCCAAGGCTCGGGACGCTCTAATAGGTTTCTCCGGGGGCGCCACATCCAGATCGTCCGTGCGGCGTCGAGGATCCCTTCGCCAAAGGTGATATCACGAACGATAATAATGCGAAAAACTATAGGACGCCGGGGCCACGTCTCCCGACGGAGCTTCCCATGGCGGCGCTGGGCATCCCCACGGACGTTCTCGCCTTCTTCCGCGGCAAGGGAGGGCACTCCCTCATCGTGAAGGGGGCCGCCGGCACCGGGAAGACGACCTTCGCCCTGCAGCTTATCGAGGAGCTGGAGGAGATTCCCGGGAGCTACTACCTGAGCCTTCGCGTGTCCGACGAGTCCCTCTACCACCAGTTCCCCTGGCTGCGGGAGAAGGTCCGGCACACCGAGCTGCAGCAGGTGGGACGCGGCTTCCTCCGCAGCTTCGAGGACGTGGACGAGGAGGAGAAGGAGAAGATCCGGGAGGCCCGCAACCTGCTCAAGGAAGTCTCCGACGACGAGGTGCGCGTGACCCGCGTGGACCGGACGGAGCTCAACAAGATGGAGGGCCGCCTGGAGATGGGCCAGGAGGGGGACGAAATCTACGAGCGGATGGGCGAGGGGGAGGTCGTGGACGACAGCCTGGTCTTCGACCTAGGCTCCGACCTTCCGGAGATGGACCTGGCCTACGACGCGGTGGACCGGAACCTTCCGCGGAAGAGCCTCCTCATCATCGACTCCATCGACGCCCTGAGCGAGCGCTACGGCATCCACGCGGCGAAGCTCATCAACACGATTCAGCGGGACCTGGTGGAGAGCAGCAACACGAACGTGGTCTACATCCTGGAGGGACGGGGCACCACGAAGCTCGACTACCTTGGGGACGGCATCGTGGAGCTGCGGGACGACGAGGTCCACGGCCGTCGCCTCCGCTTCCTGCGGGTTGAGAAGCTCCGGGGGCGAGAGATCGCCCAGCACAAGTTCGTCTACACGCTGAAGGGGGGCCGCGTCCAGGTGTTTGCCTACCACGAGGATGCGAAAAAGGTCCGTCCTCGGCGCTGGAAGGCCATCGGGGCGGGCCCCGGCCGTGTCTCCACGGGGAATGAGGCGCTGGATGCACTCGTGGGCCCCCTGCCCCGGGGGAGCATTGTCTCCCTACAGATCGACGTCAAGGTCCCCAACGAGGTGGTGGACGCCCTGGTTTTGGGGCTGGTGGCCAACTTCTGCCGCCGGAAGCAGGGCGTGGCCCTGGTGCCACCGGGGAAGGCCAGCGCCGACTTCGTGCGGCAGAAGGTAAAGCCGTACACCGGGGCGAAGGACTTCGACGCCCACGTCCGGGTCTTCGAGTCCTCTCCCCTCGGCAGCCTGGAGGGGAGCCAGAACGCCCTTCAGATGGAGGGGGCCAGCGCCGAGACGGACCTGAAGTGGAGCACCATCGAGTACCACCTTCGGGAGTCGAAGCACCCCTTCCTCAGCCTCATGTCCTTCGACACGCTGGAGGCCGTCTACGGGGAGGGGGTGGCCTCAGAGATGACGGGACACTTCTCCGCTATCCGGCGGTCCCGGGACGTGTTCGTGGGGTTGACGTCTCCTACGGGCCGGTCCGCGGAAGCGGTGGCGAACCTCTCCTCCGTTCACCTCCGGGTGGAGAACGTCGACGGCTGCATCCTGCTGTTCGGCGAGAAGCCCTACACCGGCTTCCACAACCTAACCTTCGACTGGGGCCGCGGCTTCCCGCGGGCGGTCACCACTCCGATCGTCTGAGCCGGGGGGGTCAAAATGAGTCTCACCCCTGATAACTGAAGGGCAAAATGCTTAAATTGACCTTGCCAACCGGACTGCAATGAGGGAGAAGGCCATTTCCCGTCTCCTCACCGATGATTATGCTGAGCGGATCCTCGTGGCGACGCACAACGGCGCCCGCTCCGTGCAGGAGATCAGCGACCGCTACGACATCCCCATCGCTGCCTGCTACCGCAAGATCCACGAGCTGGAGGACGCCGGCTTCCTCAAGGTCGGCAAGATCGTCACCACCCCCAAGGGAAAGACGATGAAGCTCTACCAGGCCACCCTTATGAGCGCCCACCTCCGGTACGAGGGGGGGTCCTTCAAGGTGAAGTTCGAGTTCGACCACGACACCAAGCTTAACGGGAAGTGGATCGAACTCGCCAAGGCCCAAGGCTCGTGAGGGCTCCCACCCTTTGAGGGAGCGTTTTTAGCCCCCGCATCCTTGAAATGACTTAACTAACGTCCGCTTCCTCTTCCCCAACGGAAGCAACGAGGTGGTGCTGTGACCCACGACGTCATCATCCTAGGGTCGGGCCCCGCCGCCTTGACGGCGGCCGTCTATGCGACGCGGGGGAACCTGGACACCCTGGTCATTGCCGGCGCCCAGTACGGGGGCCAGCTCATGCTGACCTCCGACGTGGAGAACTACCCCGGGTTCCCCGAGGGGGTCCAGGGCCCCGACCTCATGGACAAGATGATCAAGCAGGCGGAGCGCTTCGACGCGGAGTTCGTCTACGACGACGCCTCCGGCGTGGTGTTCAAGAGCAGCCCCTTCAAGGTCTTCGTGGGCGAGGACGCCTACGAGGGCCGCTCCGTCATCGTGGCCACGGGGGCCTCCACCCGGTGGCTGGGGCTGGAGTCGGAGGGACGCCTCCTGGGTCGGGGCGTCTCGAGCTGCGCCACGTGCGACGGCCACTTCTTCAAGGACAAGGACGTGCTGGTGGTGGGGGGCGGTGACAGCGCCATGGAGGAGGCCCTGTTCCTCGCGCGCCTCGTCCGGCGCGTCCGGGTCCTCCATCGGCGCGACGAGCTGCGGGCGAGCAAGATCATGCAGGAGAGGGCGTTCAACCATCCCAAGATCGACTTCCTGTGGAACACGGAGGTCGTGGAGATCTTGGGGGAGGAGCGAGTGCAGGGGGCCCGGGTCGTCTCACACCCCGGGGGCCAGCCTCTCCGGGTCTACGAGGAGGACCCCGACGACGCCGACCTCACTGTGAAGGACATGACTTGCGACGGCGTCTTCGTCGCCATCGGCCACACGCCCAACACCGGCTTCCTGCACGGGCAGGTGGAGCTGGACGCCAAGGGGTACATCGTGGTGGAAGACTCCACGCGGACGAGCGTTGAGGGCGTCTTCGTGGGGGGCGACGTTCACGACTACCGCTACCGCCAGGCCGTGACGGCCGCGGGCTTCGGGTGCATGGCCGCCATGGATGCGGAGAAGTGGTTGGAGGAGCAGACGTGACGGCTTCCCCCTTCCCGGAGGGGGGTCCCTGAGCTTGCTGGAGGCGTCAGCCCAAGCTTGGTGAGACCCGTGGCGGAAGAGGTTCCTGTGGCACTGGCGGGCGAGGTCCCCGAGGGGACGGCGACGGTGGTGGAGGTCCGAGGTCGACCCCTCGCGCTCTTCCGGGTCGGCGGCCGCTTCTATGCCACGGACAATGACTGTCTGCACCGGGGCGGCCCCCTGGGGGAGGGCTTTCTCACAGGGTCGGTGGTGACCTGTCCCTGGCACGGGTGGGAGTACGACGTTGTCACGGGGGAACACGTGGACGACCCCTCGCTGAGGGTGTCCACGTACACGGCGTTCGTCCGGAACGGACGGGTCTGGGTGCAGGTGTAGCCGCGGCCCCTGGTTCTCACATCTGATTGTCACCACGTGATAATTGGAGGGCAACGCTTAAATAGGGAATATCGCGCTCACCGCAACTCACCGGGGTTATCCTGTGGAGGACCGGATGATGAACCCGCTCGAGGCTTCTCAACTCCTAACAGACGAGTACAGCGCCAAGATCCTCCTGGCCACGTACAAGCGCAAGATCAGTGCCCAAGAGATCAGTGCCCGCTACGGCATCCCCATCGCCGCCTGCTACCGTAAGATACGCGTTCTGGAGGAGTCGGGCCTCATCGAGTGCGTCGACCGCGTCCTCACGCAGAAGGGAAAGCGGAAAAACCTCTACACTTCCCGATTGAAGAACGCTTACATCTTCTTCGAGAGCGGAAGGCTTCGTGCCCGCTTCCAGCTCATCACCGGCGCCGTGAAGGACTTCGGTGGGGATTGGACGGGCGCCGATGTCGTCCGCGAGTAGGCCCCCCTGATTATCGCTCCTGAGAACGGGGTCCCCACGGTTAAATAGCTCCCTGGGTCCTCGGCGCTCCGATGAGGATTCGATTCCGCAAGATCCTCCCCGACGGACGGAGCGTCCGGTTCGAGAAGGAGAAGGATGAGAAGAACACTCTCACCCTGAACATCATCGTGTGGAAGGACGGACGGCTGCGTAGCCGGGCCTGAACCGCCTCATCCCTCCCCGCGCACGACCACTTTTCCGTCGACCACGTCGACGCGGAGCAGCACCTTGATGGGCATGCCGACGGCCTCCTCCAGGGCGGAGCGGTCCTCCATCTTGTCGAAGACGACAAGGAGGTCCACCACCGTCGCCCCCGCCGTTCGCAAGGCCTCCACCACCGCCTTCAGGGTGCCGCCCGTGCTCAGCACGTCGTCCACGAACACGACGCGGTCCCCCTCCCCCACGAAGTTGAGGAAGAGGTCCCCCTTGGAGTACCCGGTGACCTGCCGTACGGACACCTCCCCCGGCAGCCCGTACTTCCGCTTCCGAAGGAAGAGGTAAGGCTTCCCGGTCCGGACGCTGAGGAGGGCGGCCAAGGGAAAACCCATGGCCTCCGCGCTGACGATCTTGTCGCAGGCGAAGTTGCCCACCCGCACCAGGGCCTCCACCACCTCTTCCAGGACGGCCGGGTCGGCCTCCGGAATGCCGTCCGTGACGGCGTGGACGAAGTAGTGGTACTCCCCGAACCGCACCACGGGGGCACTCTCCAAGCTTGCCCTGAGCCTCTCGAGCACGGCGTCACCTCGCAGCCACATCGTGGGCGACCTCCGCCGCCCACCGCACGATCTCCTCCTCCCCCTCCACGCGGCGGCCTTCCATCAGAACCCGCCCGTCGCAGACCACCGCATCCACCACGGAGCCGTTGGCGGCGTATGCCAGGTTCGCGGGCAGGTTGAAGAGGGGAACCATGCCGGGACGGTGGAGGTCCACGAGGATGAGGTCCGCCAAGAGGCCCTCCTCCACCGCGCCGGCCTTGAGGCCCAGCGCCGCCGCGCCCCCCTTCGTGGCCATCCGGAGTGCGTCCTCCGCCCGCAGCGCCATGGGGTCGTTCGTGGCGTACTTCTGCAGAAGGCCTGCAAGTTTCATGGCCTCGAACATGTCGAGGCTGTTGTTGGAGGCCGCGCCGTCGGTGCCCAGGGCGAGCTCCACGCCGCTCGCCTGGAGCACGGCAAAGGGGAAGGCTCGCCCGACGGCCAGCTTCATGTTGGACGTGGGGTTATGAACGGCGCTCACGCCGTGCTCCCCAAGGATCCGTGCATCCTTGTCGTCGAGCCAGACGCAGTGGGCCGCCACGAGCCACGGCCCCAACACCCCCATCTCCGCCAGCGCGCGGACGGGGGCCTTGCCGTATGCCTCCTGCGACAGCCCGAGCTCCCGCTCCGTCTCCGCCAGGTGCATGTGGACCTTCAGGCCCCGCTCCTTCGCCATCTCCACTGCCCGGGTCATGGTGGAACGCGACACCGTGTAGGGCGTGTGGGGCCCCAGCGCCCCGGTGATGCGGGGGCAGTCCAGGTCCTCCACGAACCGAAGGAAGGCCTCGCTGGCCTTGAGTTCCCTTTCCCCCCGCGCCTCGTCGAAGAGGTCGATGATGCCGTAGCTGAGGACCGCCCGAAGCCCCATCTCCTCCACCGCCCGGGCGGCATCCTCCATGAAGAAGTACATGTCGTTGAAGGTCGTCGTTCCGCCCTTGATCATCTCCAGGCAGGCGAGCTTCGTCCCCCAGTAGACGTCCTCTCCGGTGAGCTTCGCCTCCAGGGGCCAGATGTGCTCCTCGAGCCACTCCTGAAGCCTCACGTCGTCCGCGTACCCGCGGAAGAGCGTCATGGCGGAGTGGGTGTGGGCGTTGACAAGGCCCGGCAAGCACGCCTTGCCCCGCCCGTCCAGGACCCGGTCGGCCTCCCGCACCCGCCCGATCTCGGCGATGCGGTTCCCCTCCACGTAGACGTGGGTCTCCCGGCCCTCCAGAAGGACGTCGCGGATGAGGAGGCTCACGCCCCCGCCTCCAGGAAGGCCTGGAGGACCCGGCGGAGGTCCGCCGTTTTGCTCTCCTGCACGGCCACGATGTCCTGGTACGTTAGCGGCTCTTCCAGAAGCCCGTGGCAGTAGTTGTCCACGGTGCAGATGCACGCGTACGGCAGGTCGAGCTCGCGGGCCAGGGTGGCCTCGGAGGCCATGGTCATGCCCACCACGTCGCCCACCGCCTGAAACATCCGGATCTCCGCACGGGTCTCCAGGCGAGGCCCGGTCGCCTGCACGTAGACCCCTCCGTCCCGGACCGAGACGCCCGCGGACCGGGCCGCCTTCACCAGGGCCTCCCGCATGTCGGCGTCCAGCTCCGGGGTCACGTGGACTACGTCCTCGTCGTGGTAGGTGGGGATGGCCCACGGGCTCAGGTAGTCCTCCGGCACGACAAAGGTCCCGGGCTCGATCTCCCGCTTCAGGGATCCGACGGACGAGGTCGCCACCACGCGCTCCGCCCCCGCCTCCTTCAAGGCCCACAGGTTCGCCCTGTGGTTCACCTTGTGCGGGGGTATCGCGTGGGCAGGGCCGTGACGGGCCAGGAAGCCCACGGGCACGTCCTGGAACGTCCCCACCTCCACGGGGGCGGACGGGGGTCCGTAGGGCGTCCGGCGCGCCGCAGGGCGCGGACCCTCCAGGAGCCCCGACTCGTACAGGCCAGAGCCCCCGACAATGCCCAGGCGGGCCTTCACGCGGGGCCGAGGCCCTCCCCGGGCATTAAAGGTTGTCACAGGAGGTTCACGTTGACGCTCTTCACCCGGCAGTACTGGTAGACGGCGTCGAGGCCCTGCTCGTGGCCGATGCCGCTCTCCTTGAATCCGCCGAAGGGGGTCTGCGGGAAGGTCACGGGATACTCGTTGATGGAGATGGTGCCCGCGTCCAGCTCCGCCGCGAGGCGGTGGGCCAGGGAGAGGTTGCGCGTCCAGACGCCCGCGCAGAGTCCGTACTCGGAGCGGTTGGCCAACTCCACGGCCTCCTCTGCGTCGCGGAACGTCAGTGCACTCAGAACGGGCCCGAAGATCTCCTCCGTCGCGATTCGCATCTCCGGGGAGACGTCCGCAAAGACGGTGGGTTCCACGAAGTTGCCCTTGGCGAGGTGGTCACCACCCCGTCCTCCGCCGGTGAGAAGGGTCGCCCCCTCCTCCTTGCCGATCTCCACGTAGTCCAGGACCTGGTCCGCCTGAGCGGGGGAGACGAGGGGCCCCATCTGACTCCCCTCCTCGACCCCGGGACCCAGGATCAGCCCCTCCGCACCCTCCTTCACGTCGGACAGGAAGGCGTCGCGAACGGACTCCTGCAGCAGAAGGCGCGAGCCCGCCCAGCACATCTGGCCCGCGTTCGTGAAGATTCCCCGCAGGACGCCCCGGACCGCCCGGGCCTGGTCGGCGTCCCCCATCACGACGTTGGGACACTTCCCCCCAAGTTCGAGGGTGACGGGGGTGACGTGCTCCGCCGCCAGCCGCATGACCTCCTTTCCCGTCTCCTGGGAGCCAGTGAACGTGATGCTGTCGATGCCCTCGTGCGAAACGAGGTGGCGTCCCGCCTCGGCGCCGGTCCCAGGCACGGCGTTTAGGACGCCCGGGGGCAAGCCCGCCTCCGCCCCGATCTCCGCCAGGGCGAGGGTGGTCAGGGGGGCCAGGCTGGAGGGCTTCACCACCACGGTGTTCCCCGCCGCCAGGGCCGGCGCCATCCCTCGACACCCGAGGACGAGGGGGTAGTTCCACGGCACGACGTGAGCGGTGACCCCCAGAGCTTCGACGCGCGTGTAGTCGAAGCGAAGGCCCGGGACGGGGATCGTCTTCCCCTCGACCTTGTCCGCCAGGCCGGCGAAGTACTCCCACAGGCGAATCGTGTACGCCACGTCGCTCCTGGCCTCGCGCAGGGTCTTCCCATTGTCGAGGCTCTCCATGCGAAGCAGCTCCTCGGACCGCTCTCGCAGGAGGGCACCCATCCGGAAGAGGATCCGCCCCCTCTCGGACGGGTCCATCTGCCGCCACGCCTTGCCCTGGAAGGTCTCGCGGGCCGCATCCACGGCCGCGTCCACGTCCTCCTTCCCCCCCTGCGCCACTTCCGTCAGGGGCTCGTTGGTGGCGGGGTTCAGGGTGACGAACGTTGCCCCGGAAGCGCTCTCCCTCCACGACCCATCGACGTAGAGCAGCCGCGATCCGTCGGCCATGAGTTCACCACCGGCCTCGCCCTTCTACCTGCTCGCTGTTCTTAACCGTTTCCGCGGCGCCGGCGGGGGAGCGCCGTGGGCTCGGCTTTTGTCCTCCCCCGTGCGATTCGCCCCGGGAAGCCCCAAATTGAACAATTCACCATCTTCGAAATTGTTATAGGTAGTGCCATTTATGGTTCCTCATGGCCACGGGAAGGGGGCGCAGGGGGAGGAAAAGCTACTACAAGAAGAAGTTCTTCTTCTCCATCCGAGAGCGCATCCTGCTGCACCTCGGGCAGTTCACCCGCTACGAGGGGGAGCTGGAGGCGCCGGATGAGCTGACCCAGTTCGGCATCGCGGATGTCGTGCGGGCGGGGCGCAGCACGTGCTCCAAGCTCCTCCAAGAGATGGAGGACCAGGGGCTGCTCTACGGTCGGAGGGCCCACGTCCCGTCGGGGAAGATCCGCCGGACGGTCTACTTCCTGACGCCGCGCGGGCAGCTTCGGGCCAGCGAGATCCGCGAGAAGGTGGAGCGAACCGTCGTCAAGGTGAAGACGCCCGCCGGGGATCTGAAGAAGCTCAGGGTCGTGGACATCCCCGATGAGGTCCCCGTGTACGCCCCCTTGGTGGACGTCGTCGCCCACATCTCCAGGGCCGTCTTCGACGTGCCGAGCTTCGTCCGGCAGATGAAGGATCGCCGCCGCAAGGTGGCGTACCTGGGCGCCATGCCCCGGCTCCGCCACTTCTTCGATCGGGAGGAGGAGCGGGAGGCCCTCCGGAAGTGCCTGGCCTCCGACGATGTTCGATTCTGCGTGGTGCACGGACTGCCCGGGGTGGGCAAGACGACCTTGGGCGGGAAGATCGTTGAGGAGGTAAGGGAGGAACGCCACGTCTTCTGGCACGGGCTGCGCGAGTGGAGCACGCTGCGCGGGGTTCTCCGAGAGATCGGCGAGTTCCTGGCCCGCCTCAACCGAAAGGATCTCCTCATGTACGTGAGCACCCAGGATATCCTGGACATGCGGGAGGTCGTCTTCCTCCTGGAGAAGAACCTGAAGGACCTGCCGGCCCTGATGGTCTTTGACGACTACGACAAGGCCGCGGAGGCCATGGACCCCTTCTTCGAGACGCTGAGGGAGCTTCTGGAGCGGGTGGAGGGACCCGACGTCCTCATCTTGTCCCGCACGGTGCCGAA
>CAYGBN010000019.1:16865-36765 GCA_964348155.1 uncultured Methanomassiliicoccales archaeon | reverse complement strand
TCGGGCCACCTTCACTCCGCACCCTGGGCACAACGCATACGTCACCTTCCCCTTGCGCTCCTCCTCCGTCAGGGTGTCGACGTCCTCCAACGGGACCTCCACCCCCTCGTCCGGGCACCACGCCGTGCGCACACCTCGCCCCGGCAGCGGCAACCAGGAGGAGCCCGTCCAATACAGGAGGGGATCCGCATTCCGCTCGTCGTCGGGACAGTAGGCCTCCCGCGTCCGGGTTCCCATCCGCTCAATCCAGCGCTTGGGCATGTCCCACAGCTTGTGGCTCCCGTGCTTCTCGCAGGGCACGTCCATGGCTACGCCCTCTCGCAAAGGAGACCCCCTTGAAATCCTTTCCTCCCTAGACGAGGCCCAACATCACGAACACGTAGACGCCCGTGGCCACCACCGCCATGTTCGGGAACGTGAGGAGGGAACCCAGGCGGAAAATCGTCCGCCGTCCGACGAAGCCCGAGCTGTAGACCAGGATGAAGGGCGGCGAGGCCGTGGGGGTCATGTAGGCCGTGAGCACGCCCAGCGCCACCGGGAGCACCAGGAGTTTGAGGTTGGCGATGCCTAGGACGTCGGACATGCCGATCATGATGGGGATGAAGATGGCGGCACCGGCGGTCGCACCCAGGATGCTGCTCAGCCCGACCGCCAGGAGGACGGCGAAGAGGATCAAGGGGAGGGCCCCCAGGGACTCGGGAACGGCGAAGGAGACGATCGCCCCCATGGCTCGGGCGACCTCCCCCGCCGCCCCGGTGAAGAGGAGTCCTCGCCCTAGAGCGAGTCCCGCGCCGATGATGAGGAAGATCTCCCACGGGATGGAACGGGCGTCCTCCCACTCCACCGTGTGGGTTGCGAAGAGCACCAAGGCCGCCCCCAGGGAGATGACGGCGGCGCTGGCGACCTCCGGGGACTGGCCCAGCTCGGCGGCCAGCTCCCCGCCCAGGATCCACAGGAGGACGGTGCCGACGAAGATGACCAAGAGACGCCTCTCCCGGGAGGATAGGGCCCCCATCCCCCGGACCTCCTCCCTCAGCCAGGAGAGGTCCGCCGTCGCGTCCCGGGGCAGGAGGCGGATGAGGAGAAGGTAGGAGAGGACGATGGTCACGGCCGCCATGGGAACCCCGACCCGCATCCAATCGAGGAACGTCCAGGAGATCCGCTCCGCCAGGAAGGACGTGGCGATGGCGTTTCCCGAGAATCCCACGATGGTGGCCATCCCTCCGGCGGTGATGGCCGTCCCTGTTCCCAGGATGAGGACGGAGCCGTAGCGCTTGGCGCTGGCTCCCTTAAGACGGCTAGCGATGGCCACGGTCAGGGGCACGAGCATGGCAGCGGCCGCCGTGTTCGTAATCCACATGGAGAGGAGCCCCGCTGCGGCCATGAGCGACAGCAGAAGCGCGCGGAGGTTCCCGCCGGATCGCGCGGCTAGAAGGAAGAGGAATCGCCGGTCGAGCCCTGTCTTCCGGAACGCCTCGGCGATGAAGAGGCTCCCCATCATCAGGTAGATGACGGGGTCGGCAAAGGAGATGAAGGCCTCGGACACCGCCCGACGGTCGGTGCCAAAGATGCCGTAGACGGCCAGGAGCACCGGCGCCGCCAGCGCCGTCACGGGCAGAGGGACGGACTCCAACCCCCACATGAGGCCGATGAAGGCGAAGATGGCCAGCATGCGCTGGTCTTGCATGTCCGGCAAGATCGGGACGAAGGTGAAGACCAGGAGGATGGTCAGGGGGACGAGCAGCCGGATCGACTTCCGGGTCAGGTACCCCAGTCGCCCAAAGGCGGCGAAGAGAAAGCGCTTGAGCCCCACCTCATGGCGATAACGGATCTCCGGGAGATGCTCCCCTTCTTCGTCCCGGTCGTCCCCGGCTCCCATGGCCTAATCCGCTCGTGGGAGGGGTAATGAGAGTCCGCTATTAAGGTTCCAAAGCAGTGCGAAGGAGAAGTCTTTTAGGCTGGGGCGGCCGTCCCCCAACCATGGCATCCGCGCCGCCGCGCATCTCCCTGCAGAGAGAGACCCACGCCATCTCCTCAGAGGTGGCCGTGCTTATCCTCCTGACGCTGACCATCGCGGTTGCCTTCCTCGTCTACGTCCTATCCCTCGCCTTCCTCAGCTGAGGGCTGCGGTTCGCGAGGGACGACGTAGCCAAGCACGCGCTGCACCCGGTCGGCCTCGTGCTGCACGAGGAACAGGCCTTCATGGACAACGGATCTCCCCGTTGTCTTTACGCCCACCCCTTCCCACTCCACCACGAGGAACCCTGGGGCAGGGTGGACTCCCACGGCCCCCCCGCGAAAGCCGCTCACGAAGCGGCGCAGGGTTTGAACCATCGTCGCTCGGAGGGTATCAACGCCCTCTCCCTCGCCCCGGAACGCCGTCGCCCCGACGATGCGATGGACCACGTCCTCGGCGCAGTACAGGAGGAAGGTCTCCACCTCGTACGCGCTGAGCACCTCCGCCGCCGTGGCCATTCTTGGGCTCAGCCGAACGCCTCTGGCCAACCCGCTCCCCCCGCCCCAAAGGGCGAAACATGTAAAAGACGTGATGCCATCGGGAGCCCGTTCTTATGAAGGCCAAGCGGCTCCTCATCCCGGGGCCTGTGCCCCTGGAGGGAAGGATCGCAGAGGAGCTGGCCAAGCCGGCCGTCCCCCACTACGGCGCCGAGTGGGTCCAGAGGTACGCGGAGACCGAGGACCTCCTCCAACGGCTCTTCCGCATGCGCGAGGCGGGCGTCTACCCGCTGGCGGGACCCGGTCACGCAGCCCTTGAGGCCCTGATCGCCACGCTCCTCCGGCCGGAGGACAAGGCCATCGTCATCGACAACGGCTTCTTCGGACGGCGCCTGCGTGACGTCCTGGACGCCCACGGCGTGGAGGTGTTCTCCATCCACTCCCGCTGGGGCGCCCCGCCCGACATGCGGAGGGTGGAGGAGGTGCTCAGCAGCCGCTACAGCCGGGCCGTCTTCGCTGTCCACTCCGAGACCTCCACGGGCATGGTGAACCCCTTACGGGAGATCGGAAGCCTCGCCCACGAGTACGGGTCCCTCTTCGTAGTGGACGCGGTCTCTTCCTTGGGCGGCCTGGACCTTCCGTGCGACGATTGGCGCGTGGACGCGGCTTTCGGGGCCTCCCAGAAGTGCCTCGGTGCGCCGGCGGGCATTGCCCCCCTGGCCGTCCGACGCTCCATCCTGGAGGGGGTGGACACCGCGGAGGTGGGGGCCTGGTATCACAACCTCTTGACCTGGGACCGCTACCACGAGGAGTGGGGGAAGTGGCACCCGCAGCCCACGACGATCTCCACGAACGTGTTCTTCGCCTTCAAGGCGGCCCTGGAGGCCGTGTTCGAGGAGGGGTACGAGCGGCGCGTGGAGCGCCACCGGACCATCGGGCGGGCCTACCGCGACGCCCTGCGGGTCCTAGGGTTCCAGACCGTACCGCAGGAGGAGGACTGCAGCGACACCGTCACGTGCGTGCGCCCCCCCGCAGGGGTGGAGGCGGTGGACCTGCAGCGCAAGCTTCGCGAGGAGCACGACATCCTCGTCTCCGGCGGGCTGGGAGAGCTACAGGGGGAGATCCTCCGCATCGGCCATATGGGTCCCACGGCGAACCCAGAGGACCTGCTGGCCGTCGTGGAAGCCCTGGGGCGTCTCGTGGAGGGGGTGGTGGACGTGGACGTCCAGGACGCCGTCGACGCCGCCAACGCACAGGCAGAGTCCTTCTTCGGGTAGGCGCGGCGACGGCTAGAACTCGACCTCCCCCGACACCGGGATTACGGGGATGTGGAGCTTCGCCAACTCCCTCTCCATGCCCGCAACGTACTGGCTCCCCATGACCGTGTCGTGGTGCCCCCAGTCCTTGACCTTTCGGGCGATAAGGACGAGGTCGGGCCTCGTCGTAAGGGCCACCTGAACGGCGTTCATGGGGGTCACGTGGAGCTTGACGTCGACCTTCTCGATGACGCCCTCGCGCAGGGCGTAGGGATCCTCGCGGTGGTCGCACACGACGACCTCCATCTCCTCGTTCTTTCGAAGCTGCAGGATCGTCCGGGCCCCCAGTTCCCCCGCACCGATGACCAGGACCCGCATGGGCATCCCAACTCCCCCAGCGGACAGCCCCTCCTCGGAGCCTGCGAAGGACCCGTCCGAGAAGGCGCAGAGTGGCTGCGGCGGCTTATCCTTATCGGTCCTACAGGGGCAAGGGCCCTACGTAGGGAAGGTCGTACCGACGTCGGCAGTAGTGGCAGACCAGGGAGAGAAACACGCGGCCGCCCTCCTCCTTCGTGGTGACGAGCCAATGGGAGCGGTCGCACAGGCAGACGACGGAGCACGGATCGCGCCCCTCGGGCACGAGGGTAAGCTCCCCCGCCTCGAATCGCTTCTCGGAGATGGGGTGACCCGCCAGATCGGGGGCCTGCACGCTGGGCCACATCATCCAGACATCGGCGCGTCTGGGTATGAAGCTTGGCATGGCCGTCGTCAGTACCGGTATGCGCGCTCGTCCGCGGGCTCCAGTGACACGCCCAACCCCTGAACCAGCCGGTTCACGAAGTTGAAGTAGCTCGCGATAAGGTTGATGTCGAGAATCGCCTCTTCGTCGAACCCGTGGTCCCGCAGGGCCACCACATCGTTCTCCGTTACGCGTTGCGGCGACGTGGTGAGCTTGGCGGCGTAGGCAAGCATGGCCCGATCCGGGTCCGAGAGGGGGACGTTCCGGGCGTCACCAGACAGGGCCTCCACCACCTCGCTGGACTTCTCGTAGCGAGCGAGAGCCTCGGAGTGGTGGACCACGCAGTAGCCACAATCGTTCAAGCCGGAGACCAGGACCCCGATCATCTCACGTTGCGCCCGTGACAGGCTCCCCCTTCGGTAGAGGAGGGACATGTACAAATCAAGGTGGGCCCGGAGCGCCTGCGGATTCAGCGACTGGATACGGTAGACGTTGGCGATGGATCCTCGTCGCCTGCCGACGTCCTCGTAGATCTCCCTCAGTTCTCCGGCCGCCTCCCCGGGAGGCACCACCTGAATCCACGCCATGGGCCCGAGAGGGGCGACTCTCTCAAAACCCCTCCGGCAGCGGTCGCTACATCACGCAGAGGAGCCAGTCGTTGATGAAGAGGTAGGCACCCGCCGCGATGAGAACGAGCCCGCTCAAGAGCCGGACATGGGGCAGGATCCTCCTGTAGCTCCTCATCAGGGCCTCTCGGGACGTAACGAGGCCCAGGCTGAAGGCCGCCAGCAATGCCCCCATCCCCAGAGAGTAGAGGAGGATGAGCAGGAAGGCTTCCAGGAAGGTCTCCGCCATGAGTACCCCCGTCAGCGGCAAGAGGAATAGGGGGGACGCGCAGCATAGGGCCGCGACGGCATAGGCGACGCCGAAGAGGTAGAGGCCGGGGCCTATGGGCAAGCGGGGCATGCGCAGCGGGAGCGTGAATGTCAGCCGGTCGGTGAGGAGACGCACTACACCCAGGGCCATAAGGGCCGCCGCCACGGGAAGGCTCAGGGCGGGAAGCAGGGGGGAGAGCCTACCAGACCCCAGCAGGCCCACCGCGACGCCCAAGGCGACGAAGAAGGACAGGAGGCCGAGCAGCGACCCCCCCGCGAACAGGGCACCTTGTCGGAGACCGGGTCTGGGGGGGCCCTTCTTGTGACCAAGGTAGTACAGCCCGTAGGCCGGAAGCAGGGGAAGAGCGCACGGGCTGAAAAAGGAGATAAGCCCCGCTCCGAAGGCGAGTCCCAGGAGGACGGGATCCACCGTGGGCAGCCCCAGGACGGACCGGCCTGGCCCTTCCTTGGTAGTCCCAGGTGGCTCGCGCCCGTGAAACTTCCGACCTTACTCTCTATGAGATATGTACGCGGCCTACTCCTCGTGCGACTCCAGCCAGACGATCTCGTCGACCTCGAAGATGTCACCGCACGACATGCACTCCACCCCCATGCGGAAGTCGTCGAACATGAGAACGGCCCGCTCCTCCTCCCCGCACACGCTGCAGGGGCCAAGGACATAGCCGCTCTCCCGAATCGCCTTTACCTTCATCGCCGAGCCCCCGGACGGGCTACTCCTCATCCCCCAGGTCGCATTCGGGACAGAGGTAGTCTAGGAGGGGGTAGTTGCCGTGGGCGTGCTGCACGAAGTACACCATCTCGGTGCCGCAATTGGGGCAGGTCTCGCCCTTGGCTGGTTTGAACACGGAAGATCCTCCCGGGCGGGTCCTCTCGCCATGGGGCGCGGATGCTATTTAGGCTTTGCTCGGCCTCGACGGAGGAGGGTGACCGAGGGAAGCCAGACCCGCCGCGGACCCGCATAGTTTTTAATGGTACCCCTCTTGGGGATGCCCGGCCCATGCCCCCCAAGATTCCGCCGGAGAAGTTCGGGCTCAGGTGCGTCGCCAACATCCACCACACGCCCTGGGTCTGGCTCGTCCGCTTCCAGCGGACGGATGGAAAGCTCTTGGACTTTCTCCCCGGGCAGTGGGTTCTCACGCGTGTCGACAGGGGCGAGCAGGACATCCGGCGCGCGTACTCCGTGGCCTCCCCTCCGTACGTCAAGGACCACTTCGAACTCTGCGTCAAGCGGGTCGAGGGGGGCGCGATGTCCCCCATTCTCACGTCCCTGAAGGAGGGCGACGTCATCGACGGCGCGGGTCCCTACGGAAAGGTCGTGCTCGTCGAGCCCTGGGAGACGGACTGCTACTTCGTGGCCACGGGCACGGGCATTGCACCCTTCCGGGCCATGATCGACACCATGTACCACCACGGCTGCGGCGACATCAACCTGACCCTCTACTTCGGCGTCCGAAAGGAGGAGGACCTCATCTACCACGACCACTGGCTCAGGCTCGCCCAGGAGCGGGACAACTTCACCTACATCCCCACCCTCAGCCGGCCTGTAAACGGGTGGAAGGGCGAGCGGGGGTACGTGCAGCGGCTCGTGGAGAAGAACGTGAACGGGTACGACGGCGAGCAGGTCTACATCTGCGGCATCCCGGAGATGGTGGACGAGGTTCGGGGGATGTTCATGGACATGGGCTGCCCGAAGGAGAACACGCACGTCGAGAAGTGGTACTGACTCTCCCGCGTTTCCCCGGGGGTGGACGTTCCTGGGCCCGTCCCGTGACGCCCCCTACACGTAGTATGTCTGACTCTGCTCCCGCAGGAACTGCTGCAGATAGTATCGACCGCCGGCCCCCTTGCCTGAGATCCCGCTGTGCTTCCACCCTCCGAAGGGCTGGGAACCCACGATGGCGCCCGTGGTGGCGCCTGCATTGCGATTGCAGTATGCGACGCCCGCCTTGACCCCCCCGAAGAACGTTTCACGCTCCCCCTCATCTTCCGTAAAGATCCCCGCGCAGAGGCCGTACTCCGAATCGTTGGCCAGGCGCAATCCCTCCTCCAGGGAGCGGATGGAGGCCACGGCGACCAGGGGGACGAAGAGCTCCTCTCGGAACAGCCGGTGATCCGTGGGAAGCCCGTCCACGACGGTGGGCTCGACGAAGAAGCCGTCGGCCATGTCTCCCTCCGTCCGCACGGTCCCGCCGGCGAGTACGGTCCCGTCCTTGGCCGCTAGCGCAGCGTAGGACTGGAAGTTCTCGTAGGCCCGGCGGTTGATGAGGGGGCCCAGGTACGTGTCAGGCGCCGTGGGATCGCCAATGGCCAGCGCCGCCGTCCAGTCCACCAGGCGCTCCAGGAACTCCTCCCCCAGGTCCTCGTGGAGATACAGGCGGGAGGTGGCGCTGCACTTCTGGCCCCCGAAGCCGAAGGCGCCTCGCCCAACCCCCGGAACCGCCTTGTCCAGGTCGGCGTGGGGAGTCACGATGACGGGGTTCTTCCCCCCGAGCTCGGTGATGACGGGCTTCGGAAAGGCCTCGGTCAGCGTGCGGAAGGAGCGCAGGCCCACCTCCCGGGATCCGGTGAAGACGAGGCCCGCAACGTCGGGATGGGCGACGAGGGCCTCTCCCACGGACCTTCCTGGGCCGGTGAGGAAGTTCAAGACACCGTCCGGAAGCCCGGCCTCCCGCAGGGCCACGTAGAGCTCGAGGCTCATGAGGGGGGTGTCGGTGGCCGGCTTGAGGACGACCGTGTTGCCGGTGACCAGGGCCCCCGCGGTCATGCCGGTGGCGATGGCCAGGGGGAAGTTGAATGGCGCGATGACGGCCCAGGCACCGTAGGGTCGGAGGACGCTCCGTGCCCTCTCGTCGGAGGTGAAGCCCGGAAGCTCCTGGGCAAAGCCCTCGTTCTCCTCCATCTGCTCCGGGTACCAACGCAGGAAGTCGATGGCCTCGTCCACGTCGGCCATGGCCTCCAGGCGGGTCTTCCCGTTCTCATGGCACATGAGGGCGGCCAACCGGTACTTGGCCTCGGAGAGGATGTCCCCCGCCCGGCGGAGGATTCGAGCGCGCTCCTTCCAATCCGTGGTTGCCCAGTCAGGGAACGCCTCGGCGGCGGCCTGCACCGCCGCCTGGGCCTCCTCACGCCCTCCCTTCTGGAAGATGCCCACGATGCGGTCCGTGTGGGAGGGGCTCCGATCCTCGAAGGTCCTCTCACAGTAGACCGGCTTCCCCCCGAAGTAGAGGGGGTGGCTCTGGCCGAGCTGATCCTCCGCGTCCTCCAGGCCCGCGTCGAACCGACGATGGAAGGTGGCTTCCGACCCCTTCTGCATCGCCGATGGGACCGTGGCCTCGTTCCTGAACGTCATGGGTATCTCTTCGAGACTCCTCCCCGTCCTTCATAAGGATAGCGCTTTGTTGGGGGGTCTCCCACAAGGTTAAGAGAGCCCTCCTCCTCGCGGGTTGTGAGAGGGGAGCCCGGAGGAGACTCGTGACCGATGCGTGGGTGGCCCTGGCCGTGGTGGGGGTCGTCTCCCTCTTCTTCATGCTCCTGGGCCTCCTCCACGGCCGACGGGTCTCCCGCACGGTGGAGGACTTCATCTCCGCCCGGGGGTCCGCGGGCCTCGCTGTCTCCACGGCCAGCCTGGTGGCCACAGCCCTGGGGGTCTGGATCCTCTTCAGCCCGGGGGAGACGGGGACCTTCGGGGGCGTGGTGGCCCTGGTAGGCTATGCTTTGGGGAGTGCCGCCCCGCTGTTGGCCTTCATTCCCCTGGGGCGTCGCATGCGCCACCTGATGCCGGAGGGGCACTCCCTCACCGAGTACGTCTGGCACCGCTACGGGCCTGCCATGTACGCCTTCTCCCTCGTGGTCATGGTCTTCTACATGTTCATCTTCCTCACGGCGGAGCTGACAGGGATCGCCTTGGCCGTCCAGGCCATCGCCGACCTCCCCCTCCTGGTCACCGCCGCCCTCATCGGGGGCGCGACCCTGGCGTACACGGCCTACGGCGGCCTGCGGTCCGTCCTCCACACCGACCTGCTCCAGTTCATTGTCCTCCTCCCGCTCCTCCCCATCCTCTTCGTCGTGGCTCTCCTGGCCCTGGGGGGGCCGGCCCCCGTCCTCGCGGAGATCGGCGCCGAGGCGCCGCAGCTCCTGGACCCGAGGCACCGACTGGGATACGAAACGGGAGTGGCCCTGGTCATCGCCATCCTGGCGGCCAACCTCTTCCACCAGGGGTACTGGCAAAGGGTGTGGACGGCCCGGAATCCGCGGATCCTGCGACGCTCCCTTGCCTGGGCGGCCTTGGCGGTCATCCCGCTCGTCTTCCTCGCCGGGTTCCTGGGCGTGGTCGCCCAGGGCTTCGGCCTGGTGGAGACGCCCTCCGTGGCCCTCTTCGACCTGGCCCGAGGGGTGCTCTCCCCGGCGGTCACCCTGGTGCTGCTCCTCCTAGCCGTGGCGCTGGTGACAAGCAGCGTGGACAGCCTCCTCAGCGGGCTGGTGAGCGGGTTCACCTCCGATCTGCACCGCCTCCGGTCCGGAGTTCGGCGGCGCCGCCTGCTGCGGCTGGCGCGCCTCAGCACCGTCGCCATCGCCCTCCCCGCCATCGCCTTGGCGACGCAGGGCTACAGCGTCCTCTACCTGTTCCTCCTGGCGGACCTGGTGGCCGCCGCCGTCCTCGTGCCCGTCTTCCTCGGCCTCTTCGCCGGCCGTTACCGCCCGCTGGAAGCCATGGCAAGCGGCCTGGCGGGCCTTCTCCTGGGGGCTCTCTTCTTCCCGGGGCCCGGGTTCATGGCGTGGACCCCCCTCCCGGGCGCGGGGAGCCTCATGGTGGCCTTCCTGGTCGCGGCGGGGACCTCCACCGGACTGGCCCTGCTAGCGTGGGGGCTCCGCACGTGGAGGGGGGGCCCGGCCTTCGACTTCTCCCTCCTGCGGGAGCGCGTGAAGCGCATCGAGGACGCGGTGCCTTCCGGGGTGCATAAATAGCAGGCGCCGCTAGGCCACGTTGAAGGCCATGGAACGGGCGATTCTCCTCCTCTCCGGGGGCTTGGACTCCGCCGTGACCCTCTACCTCGCCAGGGAGGAGGGTTGGGAGGTGCACCCTCTCTCCTTTCACTACTACAGGAGGCCGGCCCGGGAGGTCAAGGCGACGGAACGCCTCGCGGACCTCACGGGCTGCCGAGGGCGTCTCATTGACGTCGACCTGCCCTTCCTCATGGAGGTGGAGGATCTCCTCGAGAAGGGGGTCCGTAACACCCGCTTGAAGGAGGTCCCCTCCACGTACGTGCCGGCACGCAACCTCGTGTTTTACTCCCTAGCCGCCCACTACGCTGAGGTCCGGGACGCCCGCTGGATCGTGGGCGGACACAACGGACGCGACTCCGACACCTTCCCCGACGCGACCCCGGCGTTCTTTGAGGGCCTGAACCACCTCCTAAAGACCGGCCTGGCCACGGCTCGGGCGTCGCCGGTGGAGATCGTGAACCCCCTGCAGGGACTCTCCAAGGCAGACGTGATTCGGCGGGCGTCGGAGCTAGGCGTTCCGCTGGAGTCCACCTGGAGCTGCAGCCACGATGGGGAGGCCCCCTGCGGGACCTGCTTCCCGTGTACGGAGCGGGCGCGTGCCTTCGCTCAGGAGGGCCGGGAAGATCCGCTCCTGGCCCCTGCGAAGAGAGTCCTTTAATACGGTCCGGTGGTAGGGAGCTCCGCCATGCGCCTCGGTGTCGTCGAGTTCATGGACTGTGCCCACTATCTGCCCGGCCACTCCAAGTGCGGCAGTCTCCACGGCCACACCTACAAGGTGGAGGTCGTCATCGAGGGGGAGAAGCAGGGCGGCATGGTGGTGGACTTCGCGGAGCTGAAGACGCAGGTCCAGGGAATCCTGCGGGAGTACGACCACAAGGCGCTCAACGACTTCATGGAGTACCCCTCCGTGGAGAACATCTGCGAGGCCGTGGGGGGACGGCTGAAAGAGCGGCTGGAGTTCCCCTTCCTCCTCCGCGTATGGGAGGGGGAGGGCAAGTGGGCCGAGACCCGCTTTTGACACCGTAGGGCGGTTTGAACCCGAGGAGGGCGGGCACCCGCACCGGGTGTGACGTCCATGGGAAAGGATTAGAAGGGGGGCAGGCCCATAGCTGGTCCGAATCCCATGGCAGACCACCGGGTCGAGAAGGACTTCCTTGGTGACGTGAAGGTTCCGAAGGCCGCCTACTGGGGCGTTCAGGCCCAACGGGCCGTGGAGAACTTCCCCGTCAGCGGGCTCCGGCTGCCTCGTCGCTTCATCCGCGCCCAGGCAATCATCAAGATCGCGGCTGCCAAGGCCAACATGGCGTTGGGCCGTCTGGACGGGGAGCGGGGCGAGGCCGTCGTCCAGGCAGCCCAAGAAGTCATGGAGGGGGCGTACGACGACCACTTCGTGGTGGACGTCTACCAGGCCGGAGCCGGCACGTCCCAGAACATGAACGCCAACGAGGTCATTGCCAACCGGGCCAACGAGATCCTTGGAAAGGGCTTGGGCGCCTACGACCCGGTGCACCCCAACGACCACGTAAACATGGCCCAGTCCACAAACGACACGATCCATGTGGCCATTCATATCGCCGGCCTTGAGTCCGTCAGGGAGGACCTGCTGCCCGCCCTGCGGACCCTGGCCCAGGCCCTCTGGGAGAAGGCCTCGGAGTTCGACGACATCCTGAAGATCGGGCGAACGCATCTCCAAGACGCGGTGCCCATGCGCCTCGGCCAGGAGTTCGCGGGGTTTGCCAGCGCCATCGACCATGCAATCGCACGGGTGGATCGCGCGGGGTCGGCCCTGGAGGAACTGGTTATTGGGGGGACGGCCGTGGGGACGGGGCTCAACGCGCACGCGCGGTATCCCGACCTGGCGATCCAGGAGATCAACCGCTTGACGGGGCTGACCTTCCGACGCCCGGACAACATGTTTGAGGCCCAGGCCAACACGGACGCGCTGGTGGAGGTGAGCGGCGCCCTGAAGACCATGGCCGTGAGTCTGACGAAGACCGCCAACGACCTGCGTCTGCTGAGCTCTGGACCCCGGGCCGGCATCGCGGAAATCCGTCTCCCGCCCGTACAGCCCGGGTCCTCCATCATGCCCGGGAAGGTGAACCCCGTGATGGCGGAAATGCTCAACATGGTGGCGTATCAAATCATGGGGAACGACGCCACCATCACGTACGCCGCCCAGGCAGGGCAGCTGGAGCTCAACGTGATGATGCCCGTCCTCGGCTACAACCTCCTCCACGCAGTGGCCATCGCCGCCAACGGCGTCAGGGCCTTCGCGCAACGCTGCGTGAAGGGCATCGAGGCGGACCGCGAACGTTGTGCCTCGTACGTGGAGTGGAGCACAGCCATGGCCACGGCCCTCTCCCCCAGGATTGGATACGAGAAGGCGTCGGAGGTCGCGAAGAAGGCCTTCGCCGAGGGGAAGACCGTGCGGCAAGTCGCCAAGGAGGGGGAGCTCCTGACCGACGAGGAACTAAACGAACTCCTGGACGTCGGAAGGATGACCCGAATCCTGGAGGAGGAGTAGGCCGCCTCCCTAGTCCGTGGGAGGCTCCACGGACTCCGCACTCGCCCTGCGGGCTCCGAGCTGCCGGGTCAGCTCGGGCACGATCTCGAAGAGGTCCCCCACAATGCCGAAGTCGGCGATCTCGAAGATGGGGGCGTTGGGGTCGATGTTGATAGCGGCGATCTTCTCCGATTCCTGCATCCCGGCAAGGTGCTGGACGGCCCCTGAGATCCCGATGGCCAGGTAGAGCCGGGGTCGGACCGTGCGGCCCGTCTGCCCGACCTGGTAGTCCTTGGGGACCCACCCGGCATCCACGGGCTTCCGCGACGACCCCACCACGCCTCCCATCTTCTCGGCTAGATCCTCCAGGAGGTCGAAGTTCTTCGGGGCCTGCAAGCCCCATCCACCGGACACGATGACGTCGGCATCCTCCAGGCTCCTTGTCCCCTCCCTCTTGAACTCCGTGAACTCTAGGACTTCAGTGTCCACATCCTCCGGTCCCAGGTCCACCTCCTCGTGGATCACCTCTCCCTCCCGACCCTCCTCCCGCGACGGAGCCAGGAAGACGTTGGGGCGGACGGAGGCCATCTGAGGTCGATGCTTCTTGCACAGGATGTGGGCAAGGCTCTTCCCGCCGAAGGCCGGGCGTATCATGTCCAGGTTGCCTTCCACGTCCAGGTCGAAGGCCACGCAGTCGGCCGCCAGTCCCGTATGGATGACGGCGTGGAGACGGCCTCCAAGGTCGCGTCCGTTCTTGGATGCCGCGATGAGGACGATCTCCGGTCTGTGCCTCTCAAGAAGCTGCGCGAGAACCTTGGTGTAGGGTCGCGACGTGTAGGTCTCCAGGATGGGATGGTCCACCACGAACACGCGGTCCAGGCCGTATTCGATGGCCTCCCGGGCAAGGGCGTCCACGTCCCTCCCCGGCAGGGCGCCCGCGACGTCCACTTCGAGACGATCGGCCAGTCGCCGGGCCTCCCCGATTAGCTGGGTGGATGCGTCCCGGAGCCTCCCCCATCGCTGCTCGAGGAACACCCAGACGCCCCGGTGCTCGCCTGCCAACGTCACGCCTCCAGCACGCCCTCGTCCAGCATGGCCTCAAGGAAGCGGCGCACCGCCTCCTCCGGTTCGCCCCGAAAGACCTTGCCCTCCCGCTCCGGCAACTGCACCGTCTCGACCTTGGAGACAACCGTGGGCGATCCGCGGAGGCCGATCTTGTCTGCAGGCAGCCCCACCTCGTCGGCGCTCCACTGGACGATGGCACCGGGTCGCTTGGCCCGAATCTTGCCCGTGAGGGTAGGCAGGCGAGGGACGTTGCATCCGAAGGCGACGGTAACGAGGGTGGGGAGGGTGCACGCCCACACCTCCATCCCGTCTTCCACCAGGCGCTTCCCTCGCAGCTTCCCGTCCTGTAGCTCCACCTGGGAGGTGTAGGTCATCTGCGCGATGTCTAGGTGCCCCGCGATGCCGGGTCCGACGTGGCCCGTGGAACTGTCCGTCGTCTCCTCCCCGCAGAAGATGAGGTCGTAGCCACCAATCTTGTGAATCGTCTCGCTCAGGGCCAGGGCCGTAGGGACCGTGTCGCTCGCCGCAAGCTTGCGGTCTGTCAGGAGGACGCCCCGGTCGCATCCCATGCCGATGGCGTGCTCCAGGGAGGGGGTGAACACGGGGGGTCCCATGGAGAGCACCACGACCTCCCCCCCGTGACGGTCCTTCAGGTCCAGGGCCATTTCCAGGGCGTTCAGATCCGGCGGGTTGATCTCGCTAGGGACGCCGGCCCGCCGCAACGTCTTCGTCACCGGGTCGATCTGGAGTTCCTGCGCTTTCGGCACCTGCTTGATGCAGACGATGCTCCGAGGCCCCTCGCCACCGCCGGAAGCCATGGACGTCCCTGGGGTGCCAGGACGAACCAAGGGGCCGCTAAGAGGATTTCGGTCTCAGCCCTTCTCCTCCAGGACTCCCAGGGCCTCCTCTCGCCCCTTGGCCAGGACCTCACCGGAGGCGTGCATGTCGGCGAGCTCCGCCTCATCCAGGTCCCACTCCAAGATCTCCTTCACTCCTCCCTCTCCCAGGACCACCGGCATGCCGATGCTGATGCCCTTCATCCCGTACTCGCCCTTCAGGACGATGGAGGACGGGATGAGCTCGCCGCGGTCCTCCGCGATGGCCTGGATCATGTCCGCGGTGGCGCTGGCGGGACCGAACTCCGTGGCCTTCTTCCCCGAGATGATGTTGATGGCCACTTCCTTGATCTGCTCCCGGATGCTGCGCTTCTCCTCGTCCTTGAAGTTCTGGGCCTCCCCGTCCACCTGAACCTTGGACCAGACGGGTACCTGGCTGTCCCCGTGCTCTCCCAGGACGTACGCCTCCACGCGGGAGGCGGGGACCTTCAAGAAGTCCGCCAGGGCCGTCCGGAAGCGGGCCGTGTCGAGCATGCCGCCGGATCCGATGACCCGCGTTCGCTCGAAGCCCGAGTGCTTGTGCACGACGTAGTTCATGACGTCCATGGGGTTCGTGAGGTTGACCATGACGGCCCGAGGGGCCAACTTGCCCACCTTCTCCCCGATGTCCCGCATGATGGGCGCGTTCGTCCCCAGCAGGTCCAGACGGGTCATCCCCGGCTGGCGAGGCCGACCGGCGCTCACCACCACGATGTCGGAGTCGCGAATGGCCTCGTAGTCGCCGGCTCGGATCGACATGTCCGCATGGTACTCCATGGCGTGGCGGAGGTCGTTGGCCTGGCCCTGCGCCAGGGGCTCGATGATGTCCACCATCACCACCTCGTCCGCCACCTCCCGCTGCACCGTAGCGTAGGCGATGATGCTCCCCAACCGGCCGGTCCCGATGAAGGATATCTTCGTGCTCTCACCCCCCCTTTCAAGCGCGCCTAGGGGAGGGGGGGATAATAGCTTTACGCAGCATACGTGTCCTCAGGGTCTTTGCCCTCCGAGTCCGGCTTGCCCAAGAGGAAGGAGTGTGGATGGAGGAGGCCCCCGTCCTTCAGAATCCAAAGAAACCACTCCGACTGGGCCCACCAGACGGGCATCTCAGAGGGGATCCTCAGGAAGTCACCCTCCTCCTTCCCCTGCCGAGCCAGAACCTATCCGCCGACGAGGGCGTGAGCGAGGACGATGAAGTACCACCGCTCGACCTTCCGGGTCCGGTAACGGATGTGCACGCGGTGGAGGGCCGCCACCTCCTCGATGGCGATGCGGCTTCCCGTCTCCTCCCTTGCCGTGCGGTGGGCGGCCTCCTCCACCCCCTCATCCGGGTGGATGCGCCCCATCGGGATTATGGGGGCGTCCCCGGCCTCCCCGTGCTCCCCGATAACGGCCAGGCGGTCCTGCTCATCCAGGATGAGGAGGACGACTTCGCCGCGGCTCGGCGCCTCCTCGCGGGCCTCGTCGAGGTGACGAAGGTCCCAGTCCACGACCCGCCGGCGAACGCGGCCATACTTCCGCATCAGCCGTTCCATCTCCTCGTCCGGCGGTCGTTCCACGAGGCGCAACGGTTCCGCCAGGCTTCCGATGCCCTAATGCTTTGCGGGCGGGCGAGGGAGGCGGCGAGTGGGGAGGGGTGGGGGAAGCCGCCTAGCCCGGCGGGGAGTCTCGCACGTAGAAGGAGACCACCTTCGGTTCCGTCATTTCTTGCAGCGCGAACTTCACCCCTTCCCGACCCAGGCCGGAGAGCTTCACCCCGCCAAAGGGCATGGAGTCCAGCCGGTAGTCCGTCGATTCGTTGATCATGACCCCGCCGCACTCCAGCGCGTAGGCCGCCCGGAGGGCGAGGTCCACGTCCTTGGTGAAGACGGCCGCCTGCAGCCCGTAGGGTAAGGCGTTGGCTCTCTCGACGGCGTCGTCGAAATCGGAGACGGGATACAGGTTCACGGTGGGTCCAAAGACCTCCTCCCGGTGGATCTTCGCTGTCTCCGGCACGTTCTCCAGCACCGTGGGCTCGAGCACGGCGCCCTCCCGCCCGCCCCCCGTAAGGACTCTCGCCCCCTTCTCCTCGGCATGGCGGATCCAGCTCTCCACGCGCTTCGCCTCTCCCGAGGTGATCATGGGACCCATGTCCGTGTCCTCCCGGAGCTTGTTGCCGATGCGGTAGCGGGCGGTCCGTTCCACAAAGTCCTCTTTGAAAGCGTCGAACACCGACTCATGAACGTAGAGGCGCTGCACCCCCAAGCAGTTCTGGCCGGCCGCCCAGAAAGTCCCCGCCACGCAGGACTCCACGGCCCACGCCACGTCCGCGTCGGACCAGACGATGACGGGAGAGTTGGAACCCAGCTCCATCCCCATCTTCTTGAGTCCCGCCAGGCGGGCGATGCGGCGTCCGGCCTCCGCCCCGCCGGTGAAGGAGATCATGCGTGCCCTCGGATCCTCCACCAGGGGGTCGCCCACCTCCCCGCTGAACCCCGTCAGGACCTGGAGGACAGAGGGGGGCAGTCCCGCCTCCAGGAAGGCCTCCGCCAGTCTGAGGGCCGAGAGGGGCGTCACGGTGGCGGGCTTCAGGATGACCGCGTTCCCGCCGGCAAGGGCTGGACCGAGCTTGTGGGCCACCAGGTTGAGGGGGTCGTTGAAGGGGGTGATAGCCAAGACCACCCCAACGGGGAATCGATAGTAGTATCCCCTTCGGTTCTCCCCGCCCGGAACGCTGTCGAAGGGGATGGTTTCCCCGAGAGTCCGCTTGGCCTCCTCAGCACTGATGGTGAGGGTGTTGATGCATCGGGCAACCTCCGCCCGGGCCTCCCTGATGGTCTTCGACCCCTCCCGGGCGATGGTAAGGGCGAAGTCCTCCGCACGGTCCTTGACAATCCCGGCGGCGGTGGCGAGCACCTCCGCCCGCTGGTGAACGGGCATCCCTCGGGCGACCTCCGAGCCCTGCAGGGCGTGGCGATAGGCGACCTCCACATCCGCGGGAGTTCCCCGAGGCACGGTGTCCACCAGGGAGTCGTCATAGGGATCTCGGACCTCGATGGCCTTCTTTCGTTCGACCCATTCCCCTCCCAGGAGCATCTTCATGGCTCGCCTCCGATGGCCAGGAGGTCGCTGAGGAGGGCGTAACCCGTGGCCCGAGAGCCCGCCCCGGGCCCCACGATGGTGACGTCCCCCAGGGAGTCCGTGGAGACGGTGAGGGCGTTCGTCACGCCACCGATCGCTGCCAATGGGTGCGTGAGCTCCACCCGCTCAGGCCCCACCGAAGCGGTCACCCCCGAGTCGTCCTGCGCGACGCGTCCGAGGAGCTTGTACCTCATCCCCTGCCCCCGGGCCTCCTCCACGTCGGCGGGGGTGATGTCCTCGATCCCCTGACATGGCAGATCCCAGGGATTCAGAGCGGCGTCGAAGGCCACGTTGGCCAGGATTGTGACCTTGGCGAGCACATCCCACCCCTTCACGTCCGCGTCCGGGACGGCCTCCGTATACCCGGCCCGCTGGGCGCCACGGAGGGCGTCCGCGTAGCCCAACCCCCCCTCCATCTGCGTGAGCATGAAGTTGGTGGTCCCGTTCAGGATCCCCCGCATCTCCCGGATCGTGCATCCCGCCAACTGCCCCGAGAGCAGGCTCAGCACCGGCGTCCCGCTCATCACCGTCCCCTCGAAGAGGAAGCGGACCCCGTTCGCCCTTGCCAGGGAGAGGAGCTCCCGATGGCGGAGGGCGGGAGGGCCCTTGTTCGTGGTGACCACGTGCATCCCTCGCTCCAGGGCGTGGCGGATGTGCGTCGTGGCGGGCTCCGCCGTCTTCAGGTCCGTGGGGGTCACCTCCACCATCACGTCGCCCTCCGCCCGGTCGATCATGTCTACGGCGTCGCCGGAGAAGGCGCCGTCGGCGAGGCGTGCGAGGTCCTCCTCGCGAGATGCCAGCTGCAGGGCGCGGCGAAGGTCGATGCCTTCCGGGCCGTACACGCTTCCCTTCACGGCGTCGGAGATGCCCACGGCCTGAATCTGCATCCCATGGTCCCCTTCGAGGGAGGCACCCTTCTCCACAAGAAGCTCCGCGAGCCCCTGGCCCACCACGCCGAACCCGACGAAGAGCAGGCGCATGCGGACCCCACGCCTCTAGACCTTATGAAGGGCCCTGTCCAGGTCGCTGATGAGGTCTTCCGGGTGTTCCCCTCCGACGCAGAGTCGCACCATGGTGGGAGAGACACCGGCCAGCTCGCGCCCCTCCTTGCCCTGCTGGAGGTGGGTGGAGATGGCGGGAATGGTGGCCACCGACTTCACCCGGCCCAAGTCCGTCGCGCGGAAGATCCGCTCCAGGCCGTCGAAGAAGCGCCGGGCATCCTGCGCGGACCCCCGGACGTCGAAGGACATGAGGTGACCGAAGGTCGGCACATCCGTCTCCACCAGGCGCATGTACCTGGCCGCCAAGTCGTGGAGAGGGTGGCTGCGGAGGCCCAGGTAGTCCACACGCTCCACCTTCGGGTGGTCCTCCAGGAACTCGGCCACTTTTCGCGTACTCGCGGAGTAGAGCTCCATCTTGACGCGAAGGGTGCGGACCTCGTTCAGCAGGAAGAACGCCGCGTACGGTGACATGCAGGGTCCTGAGTCGCGGAACGGCCACAGCTTCAGCCAGAGGGCGTAGTCTTCGATGGCCTCCTCCGAAAGGTGGCGGCTCACCACGGGTTTCCGTGCGATGATAGCGCCGCCCACGGTCCCTCCGCCGCTCCCCACCGACTTCGTGAGGGAGTGGATGACCACGTCGGCCCCGTGCCCAAGCGGGCGGAGCAAGGCCGGGGTCGCGATGGTGGTGTCGACGATGAGAGGGACGCCATGGTCGTGGGCGAGGCGGGCCACCCGCTCCACGTCAAAGCAAGCCTGCTGAGGGTTGGAGGGCATCTCCGCGTAGAGGAAGCGCGTCTCCTCGTCGACCTGCTCCTCCCACTCTTCCATCACCCAGGGTTGCGATACCCAGCGCACCTGCGCCCCCCGCTCCTGCATGCGAACGTTGAAGAGCTGAAAGGTCCCCCCATAGACCTGGGCGGCCGAGACGAAGTTGACGGCCTCCCCGTCCCTCCGCGCGAGGAGCGGCTCCACGGCCTGGCCTGCCCC
>CAYGBN010000019.1:13328-16855 GCA_964348155.1 uncultured Methanomassiliicoccales archaeon | reverse complement strand
TCGATAGGACTCCAGGAGGGAGAGGGTCTCCTCCAGGTAGAAGACCGTGGGGTTGTGGATGCGGGAGTAGCACCACGTGGGGATGAGGTAGGAGAGGGCCGCCTCCATCTCATCGCTGTCCCGATAGGCCTGGGAGGTGGAGGGGAGGAGGGGTTCGATGATGCCTCCCTGCCCCCCGGAGAGGGCCTCCTCCGCGGAGTACATGCCGTGGACGGCGATGGTGTCGAAGTGCAGGCGCCGAACCTGGGTTCGGTAGGCCTCCCTCCTCGCCCGTTCCTCCTTGGCCCTCGCAACGTACCGTTCGACACCTTCAGCGTGGGATAACATCCTGTGCCACCATGCTCCCCCTCGACTCGAGAGTATATCCCACATTGCTATAGATTGTTCATATCCTTCGGTACTCGCAAGCCACGAGGCCACGAGGGGGGCACGGTTGGACAAGGAACGGGCCAGGTGGCGGAGAAAGCTCCGCCGGCGGCACCCGCTCGCGAGCCCCTGGTTATCAATGTAAATACTGCCGTCTCAACCCTTAAGTAGACTCCACCGGAGACCTGGACCCAACGCCCCACCCCCCAGGATGGTTCGATGGCGAAGAAGAAGGCCAAGGGTTCTAAGAAGACCCCCGCCAAGGCGCGCTCCAGTGCCAAGTCATCCAAGGCCAAGGCGGCGGGAAAGGGCCGACCCCAGAAGCGAACGAGGTCCCCGAAGTCCAAGGCCGCGGTCGCCGACGACGTGGACCCCAAGCAGGCCGAGAGGATGGGGCTGCTCCAGATCCGTGTCGGCCGGGCGTCCCACTTCTACAGCATGGCGGCCTCCATCTCCCTGGCCGTCAGCGGCGTCATCCTCCTCCTGACGCAGCCGGGACGCCCTCTGCAGGAGCTGCCGCAGGACCTCAAAACCCTCCTCCCCTGGATGATTCCTCTCGTCGTAGGGGCCGGGATCGCCGCGGCGGCCCTCGCGGTCAAGTGGCTTCCTTACAAGGGCGAGCGACGGAGCGGCCACTTCCTCATGACGCTCCTGGCCTTCCTCCTCTCCACGGCTGCTCTGGTCCGGGTCGTCCGTCAGAGCCTTGGGGGCGTGGATCCCCAGAGCCTCACGTGGCTCTATCCCACCTCCTTCACCGGCATCTCTCTCACGCTCATCTCCATGGCCATGACGTGGAGGGGGACGGGGCGCCGCAAGCTCCTGAGCATCCTGGCAGCGGCCCTCCCCATGGCCATCCTAGTCTACGGCTTCACGCCCCTCTTCTCCTCCGGCATCCCCTCAGACCTCCTGATCCTCACCTTCATGGGGAGCGCTGTGGCCGTCCAGTTCAGCGGCTCCATGCTCCACGTGATTGCCAGCTCCACCTCCGTCCAGGCCAAGGAGGTCATCCGGGTGAGCAACGACCGACTCCAGCTCCTCCTGCAGGAGCTGAAGGATCGCGCGGGCGCCCTGGACTACAAGGAGGAGGCCCTTCGGTCCCGGGAGGCGGACGTGGAGGCCCAAGACCAGGCGGTGGCGGAGCGCGTCCAGTCCGTGCAGGATCGGGAGCGAGACCTGAAGGAGCGGGAGGGGATTCTCGAGAAAGCGCGGAAGGAGCTGCGGAAGGAGGAGCAGGCCGTTCGGACCCAGGCCTCCGATCTGGCTGCCAGGGAGGAGACCCTGAGCCTGAAGGAGGAGGACCTGCAGGCGAAGGAGGGGGAGCTCCGGGAGGCCGCGCAGGACCTGGGCCGGCGCAAGGGAGCGGCCACCCGGACGGAGAAGCGACTGGTGAAGGTGGAGGCCGAGATCGAGGCCCGCGAGGGACACCTTGCCGAGCGGGAGGAAGACCTCCGAGCGGCGGAGAAGAACCTGGAGGACGCCCGCGGAGAGCTGAGGAAGGCCCAGGAGGAGCTCATGCAACGGGAAGCAGACCTGCAGGTCAGGGAGAGTGCCTTGGAGCTGCGCGGGGGCGCGCCCCTCCCTGAGGAGGCTTCGGAGGCGGTCGAGGAGCTGAGAAAGCTGAAGGTCAAGCTCCTCGAGATGCAGAAGGATCTGAGCCAGCGGGAGGTGGACCTGAAGGCCCGGGAGGAGCGTTTCAAGGGCGCCGCGCGGAAGGCGGAGGCCTGGAAGCGGAAGGCAGACAGCCGTCTGAATGAGATCCAAGGGATCGAGCGGCGGGCCGCCGCCCGGGAGGAGGCCCTGGCCGAGAGGGAGGCCGAGGTGGAGGAGCGGTGGAGCGAGTTGCAGGCCCAGCTGGACCTCCTCGAAACGTCGGTTCAGAGCGTGAAGGAGAAGGAAGAGCGCTACGAGGAACTGTACAAGAAGGCCCACTCCCAGGCGAGCGCCGCCACGGACGCGGAGAAGGACCTCAAGGAGCGTCAAGCCTCCCTTCGGAAGCGGGAGGCGAAGCTGGAGGAGGTGGCGAAGCGGCTCGTGGAAGAGCGCGACGCCCTGACGGCCCAGCATCAGGAGATCCTTCGGAAGCAGAAGGACATCGAGGCGCGGGCCTCCGCCGTGAAGCTCCGGCAGCTGGAGATGGATCGGGCGCGACAGGCCGGGCAGGGAGCGACCTCGGGCGTCCTTGCCGAGCGGGAAAAGGCCCTCCGCCACCGGGAGGACCGCCTGAAGGAGAAGGAGCGGGAGATGAAGGCCCGCCTGTACGCGAAAGAGAAGCAGCTGCGGGAGTGGGAGGAGTCCCTCGAGGAGGGCGTCGTTGAGATCCCCCAGGAGGAGCCGGAAGCCGAGGCGGACCGGGTGAAGTCGGGGACCCCACGCCTGGATGATCTGCTCATGGGTGGCATTCCCGTGGAATCTCAGGTCCTCTTCGTGGGCCCTGCCTTCGTGGGCAAGGAGATCGGGATCCTGAACTTCGTGGCGCAGGGATTGAAGGAGGGCGTCCCGTGCGTCCTCGTCACCACCTCCCGGCCGCCGGAGGAGATCGCCAAGGACATGGGCCCCATCCTTCCCTCCTTCAAGGAGTACGAGCAGCTCGACCTGGTCCGCTGGATCGACGCCTCCACGCCGCAGCCAAACAGCCGGCGGAAGACCCCCGAAAAGAGGGGGAACCGATACGTGGTGAGGGGGGCGGATGACTACGAGGGCATTCTGAAGGCGCTGAAGCTGACGGAGAACGAGTTCAAGAAGGACCATCCCTACGTCCGTCTTGCCTACATGACCCTCTCCACGTCCCTGGCCCAAGGCGGGGAGAGGGAGGCCCTCAGCTTCGTGCAGCGTCTCGTCAATCGCATGCGAAAAGCGGCCTTTGTGGGGCTCTACGCAGTGGAGAGGGGCATGCACAGCGACCAGCAGGTCGAGGCCCTGGAGCACCAAATGGATGGGGCCGTGCACTTCAAGGTGGATCGGAAGAAGAACCTGCTCGCCGTGGCGGGCGTCTGCGACGTGCAAACGCGTGACTGGGTGGAGTACAAGTTCACGAACCGCGCCCTGATGATCGGGGCCTTCATGCTGGAACGGATCCGCTGAAGGGGCCGCCAGAGCCAGTACGAAGGTTATATAATCGTAGGCCAGCATCCACGGACGGGGAGTGGCCGTGGGTCGCGTTC
>CAYGBN010000019.1:0-13307 GCA_964348155.1 uncultured Methanomassiliicoccales archaeon | reverse complement strand
AGGAGTTCGTGGTGTGCCTGGGTCCATCGGGCTGCGGGAAGACGACCTCCCTCCGATGCATCGCTGGCTTGGAGACCCCCGAAGAGGGGGAGATCTACATTGGCGACACCCTGGTGAACGACCTGGAGCCTAAGAACCGGAACATCGCCATGGTGTTCCAGAACTACGCTCTGTATCCCCACATGACCGTGTGGAAGAACATGGCCTTTCCCCTGGAGAACTTCAAGTACAGCGCGCAGGAGATCGTGAAGCGAATCCGGAAGGCCGCCAAGATGCTCCAGATCGAGCCCCTCCTCAACCGGAGGCCCGGAGAGCTGAGCGGGGGGCAGCAACAGCGGGTCGCTCTTGGACGAGCCATCGTCCGAGAGCCCGAGGCGTTCCTCATGGACGAGCCCCTGAGCAACCTCGACGCGAAGCTGCGTCTCTACATGCGCGCCGAGCTCAAGAGGCTCCAGAGGGACCTGGGGATCACGACGATCTACGTCACCCACGACCAGGTCGAGGCCATGACCATGGGCGACAGGATCGCCATCATGGAGGGCGGCCTCCTCCAGCAGATGGACACCCCTCACGCCATCTACACGCAGCCCTCGAACAGGTTTGTGGCCGGGTTCATTGGGAGTCCTCCCTTCAACTTCTTCGACGGCAACCTCACGAACTCAACCCTCGATGTCGGGGAGTTCCAGTACGAACTCCCGGACGAGCTCGCTGACCTCGCGAGGAAGGCCTCCTCGGATCAGATCACCCTAGGAATCCGCCCGCAGGACATCCAGGTCTCCACCCGTGACGAGGGAGATGCCAACCTCATCCGGACACAGATCTTCACTACGGAACCCATGGGGGACATGACCATCCTGGACATCGAGATGGGGGACGACCTGGTCAAGATCGTTGTCAGCCCAGACTTTCTGGGCGAGCCCGGGATGGACATCTGGCTGTCCTTTCCCCCTGAAAAGGTGTACCTCTTCGACACGAAGAGTGGCCGCGCCCTTACCTGAAACGTCTTCGCGTCGGTGTTACCCCTTGATCGTCCAGCCGATCATGCCCCGTATGTAGAACTTCTGAAGGGTTGCGTAGATGAGGACGGGAACGAGCATCACCCACAGCGAGGCGGCCGTCAGGAGGCCGAAGTCCTTCTGGAACTCCCCAAGGCCCAGTTTCGGAATGAGCTGGGTGGCAAGGAACTTCGAGGGGTCGTAGATCAGGATCTGGGCGAAGAAGAAGTCGTTCCAGACCCACATGAACTGCAGGACGGCCACCGAAGCCAGGGCGGGCAGGGCCATGGGCAGGACCACCTTGTAGAAGACCTCGAAGTCCGACGCGCCGTCCACCCGGGCGGCTTCCTCAATCTCGATGGGCAGCGCGCCGAGGAAGTTTCGCATGAACAACAGGATCCACGGGAGGGCCCAGGCGGAGTGGAGGATGAGCAGGCCCAGACGTGTGCTCACGAGGCCCAGGTCCAGCATGATGCGGAAGATGGGGATGGCCACCATCTGCTGGGGGATGGCCATGAAGAGGACGATGGTGAGGAAAAGGTAGTCGCGTGTGGGAAACCGGAAGCGGGCGAATCCGTAGGCGGATAGGGTGGCAACGAACATCGGGATGAGCGTAGCAGGAATCGCGACCAGGAACGAGTTCGCCATGCCCCGGCCCATGGAGAAGACAGGGTCGGTGAACGTATCCGCGAGATTGCTGAGCGTGGGGTTGAATTCAGTGAAGATCCACCAGCCTCTCAGGATCTCCGCCGTCGGGCGGATGGCCGTCATGATCACCCCAATGAACGGAACGATCCACGCGACCGCCACTCCCCAGGCGAGGATGTGGACGATCACCGTGCGCGGAGCGATCTTCATTTCCGCAACACCAGCCGCCGGAAGGCATACCCCGTCGCGACGAGCGTGAGGGCCGTCAGAAGCGTGGCCACGGCCGCCGCCTGCCCGTACTCAAACGGGGGGATGAAGGCCAATCGGTACATCTGCAGGGCGAGGACGTCGGCCGCCCCCCCGACCCCGCCGCCGAAGTTGGTCGCACTCACTACGATGTCAAAGATCTTGAGCTCCCAGAGAATCGTCATGGTGATGATGACGAGGGTCATTGGGCGGAGAAGGGGGAAGGTGACGCGAGTGAAGGTTCGCCACCGCGACGCGCCGTCAATCCGGGCTGCCTCGAAGTAGTCGTCGGGGATGGTCGTCAGGCCGGCGGAGTAGACGATGAGGGAGAACCCGGTCCACAGCCACACCGAGCCGAAGATCAGGCCAAACAGGATCGTCTCCCGATGGTTGATCCAGCCGACGGCCAGGGGTTCGTAGCCTACGGTATCGAAGAATGCAGGGACGAAGCCGGCGCCCACGTCGTAGATGAATCGGAAGATGATGCCTCCCACAATGAGGGGGGTCACCATCCCGACGAAGATGGACGACTTCACGAAGGAGGCGCCCTTGACCTCACGCAGCACCATCGCCAACCACAAGCCGGCGAAGAGGGAGAGGGGCAGATGCAGCACAATCCAGATGGCGTTGTGCATCAGCGTACCCAGCGGCGGCCAATCGGGGAAGTCCTCCAGGTTCAGAGTCGTGCGACTCCCCAAGACCTCTGCGTAATTGTCGAAGCCTATTGGCTCCCCGCCTTGCGACGGAAGATCGGAGAAGAAACTGATGTAGAAGGACCAGGCGACAGGCACGACGATGAAGGTTGCGAGCAGAAAAAGGGCTGGCACGAAGAAGGCCAAGCGGGTTGCGCCCCTCCTGAGGCGAACGTTGCTCAGCCTCGCTCGTGCCATGCGAGTTCACCGCTCGGGAGTGAACAAAGGGAAAGGGGAGGGTCGAGCCCTCCCAACTCCAGCCTAACCCATCGCGTCGTCGAGGGCGTCTAAGACGTTGTCGAGCTGGCCCGTGTCGGACCACAGCAGCTGCAGCTGGCTCCAGAAGGTCGTCTGGAACTCGCCACCCACGGTGTCGTCGAGGTCGAAGATGATCGTCTTGCCCTCCATGGAGGCGACGACGTCGGCCTCAGCGGGGAAGCCCGTCAGGTCCACATCCAAGTGGGACGGCAGAGCGCCACCCGACTCGACCCGAATCTGCTGGCCATCCGCACCGGCCAGGAAGTCAAAGAGCGCTAGCGCTTCGTCCATCCTGTCGGTGTACTCAGGCACGAAGAAGTAGTTCGGACCGAAGGTAACTCCCTGGTCCGCCACCCCACCGGGCAAGCCGAACAGCCCGAGGTCACTCGCATCGCCGATCTGGTCCATCCCCGTGATCCAGCTTCCCATGAAGTACAGACCGTACTGCTCGTTCCAGAACGCCTCGACGCCTGCGGTCCACTCAACAGGCTCGCTGAAGTAGCCTGCATCAAGGAGAGGCACGAGGTAGTCCTCGAATACGGCGCGGACGTCGGCGTCGTTCCAGGTCACGTCCCCGCTGGTGAGGTCGCTGTGCATCTGTGCCCCGCCGTACGTGGCGATGAAGTGCTCGGTCACGTCAGAGAGGGGCCAACCTACACCGTCGCCGCTGACGATGGCATTGTCGATTCCAGCGATGCCATCGATGTCCGCCAGCAGGTCAACGAACTCCTGGTAGGTTGTGGGGACTGTCAGGTCGTTGTCAGTGAAGAACGACTGCTTGTACCAGAAGCCCGGCTTGGCGGCACCTGTGAAGACACCGCCGTAGATGGCGCTGCCAACAGTCACCTGATCGAGGGCGTTGGCGGTGTAGTCCGCTGGTACCAGACGGTCCGTAACGTCCACGGCGTGCCCGTCCGCCCCGAATTCTCGGATGAACGATTCGACCATGAAGATGACATCAGCGGGTGTCTGACTGGCGGCGAATTGCGATGGGAGAACCGGTTGCAGGTCCTCCTGTCGAATGGCGATGTACTGCGTCTCAATGCCCGTCTCGTCTTCGAAGGCCTCCAACGTGGGCATGAAGTTGTCCAACTCAGATCCAGTCCAAGGTCCGATGACCCGAAGTGCCCCAGCAGGTGCGGGACCGGCGAGGAAAAACACGCTTACACCGGTGATCGCATTCGTCACGATCAGGATGCCGATGACGATTGCGAGATTCCTCCCTGTCCACGCGCCGGAGGGCGCTGCAGGCATTGGTGCTCCTTCTTCCATTCTCTTCCACTCCCAAAGCAGGCAGTCTTGCCTTTAGGTGAGAGCCACACCGCGTCGAAAGGATCGAACGAAGAGGCTCCTCCACCCCGGCGGAGCCCCCCTAGGATAAGCGGCTATAAATGCTTTGTGCCACAACCAGGAGCGCACACGCTGGGCGCGCAGACGACTGCCCTGGACGCCCCGGAGCTCATTCTCATTCTCAAGACCGAGAGAGATATCGATATAAAGGGGCTCTACAAGGGACCTCGTGTGAGGGCCGTCCGCCGCCGCCTGTATCCCAAGATTGCTCGGACCCGATTGAAGATCTGTCTTGTAGGAGACCGCGGCGTCGGGAAGACCTCCCTCATCGAGCGCTATGCCTTCAACCACCACGACCCGCGCTACGTCCAGACCGTCGGCACCCGCGTCTACCGGAAGCGCGTGGGGGCTCGGCTCTCGGAGTACAAGCTCAACCTCGTGGTGGACCTGGACATCTGGGATGTCACAGGGCAGAAGGCCTTCGCGTCGCTCTTCAGCCAGGCATACTTCTACGGCGCCCAGGGGGTCATCGCCGTGTGCGACGCCACCCGGAAGGACACCCTGTTCAACTTGGACCATTGGCTCGACACCGCCTTGGGCTTGCGGCGGGCGGTCCGCATCGGCATCGCCGTGAACAAATCGGACGTCCCCAAGCGCCGCATCCTTCCGCGGGACGTGGACATCACGGCCCGGGCGTACGAAGCGCCGTACCTCTATGTCAGTGCCCGGACAGGGGAGAACGTAGAGGACCTCTTCGCGGGGCTCATTCTTGAGATCCTGCGGCAGAAGCTGCCGCGCAGGGCACCCACCCCGCTCCCTCCAGCGGCGAGAGTTCGGCGTTGAGTCGACCCCTCACGATCTACCCCGTGTCCAGGAGGTACGTGGCTAGGGGGAGAGGCTTTAGGAGCTCCTTCTCCGCCCCTTCGACCTCCCCATCCCCCAGGAGGATCCTCGCCAAGTCCTGCAGCGCCTCGTTGAATGCCTCCGTGTCCAAGTCGTACTGGATGGCCATGTGGGCGTAAGGCCCCACCTCCCCCCGACGGCGCAGGAAGCGGATGAAGGGGCGGTAGCTGGGCGGGTACGCCCGGAAGATGTACGTAAGCTCGGTCGTGAGGTTGCCAGACATGAGGTACGCGTTCCAGCGATACTGCCCCTCCTCATCCAGGGCCTCGTTAACGAGGCCTCCCAACTCCACTGCCATGTTGGGATTGAGGAACGACCGGAGGCTGACCACGTTGGCCAACACCTCCTCCAGGTTGATTGCCTCCTCATCCTCCTCCGCTCCCAACGACTCCGCGTAGGGCCCCTGGAGATAGGGAGCGTAGTACGCCTCGCCCGCCGCCACCTCCCGTTCCGCCGCGAACATGTCCACGGCTGCGTGGAAAGCGAGGTGGTTGCTCACGACGTCGAAGGCCATGCTGAATGCCAGCCTCCGGGCCAGGGACTCCTCCACCTCCTTCAGCTCAATGAAGCCCAGGGTGAGGACCCGCAGGACCTCCTTCGCCAGACCCACCAGGGGCCTCCCACGGAGGTAGAGCCCCCACCCCTTCGGATCCACGCGAAAGGTGCGGTAGAAACCGAACGCCTCCGCCCCCGCTTCCCCCATCAGCCTGCGGACAACAGGCGGGTCCTCCCAGAGCCGACTCGCGTCCACCGCCTCGTGGGCCTGCTGCCAGTCCGCGACGGGTTCCCCGGAGCCCCCCGGAGGGTCGTCCAGGCCCGGCGCGGGAAGATCCCCCTCCCCGCAGAGGTCCGGATGCTCCTCGCGAAAGGCAGCGAAGTCCATGCGGCAGCCCCACCTTGGAACTCGCCCTTAAGGGTTCCCCGCCGGAGGGTGCCGCAGGAAGAGGCATCGCCTCCCGCCCATGCATCTTTTATCCGGGCGCCACTCCCGTTCGTTGGACAGGGGGACCGCCAATGATCCTGGAGCAGCTGCGAATCGGCGTCATGGCCAACTTCACCTACATTCTGGGGGACGAGGCATCCGGGGAGGCCGCCGTGGTGGATCCCCACGGCGACACGGACGTGATCCTTGAGCATGCGAAGCGTCACGGCCTGTCCGTCAGGTACATCCTGAATACCCACACCCACTGGGATCACGTGGCAGGGAACGATGAGCTTAAGGAGCTGACGGGGGCCGCCATCCTCACGCACCCCTTGGGCAGAGGGGACCGAGACGCTGCGCTTCGGGAGGACGACCCCATACGTCTCGGCGATCTCGACATTCAGGTCCTCTACACGCCTGGACACTCCCCGGACAGCGTGTGCTTCCGCGCCGGCGACGCGGTCCTCACGGGGGACACCCTCTTCGTGGGGGAGTGCGGGCGGACGGATCTTCCGGGGGGAGACGCGAGGGCCCTGCACCACAGCCTCTTCGACGTTCTTGGGAGCCTTCCGGACGAGACAAGGGTCTATCCCGGCCACGACTACGGGTCGAAGCCCTTCTCCACCATTGGCCATGAGAAGAGGAACAACTACACCCTCCAGCCGAGAACGGTGGAGGAGTTTGTCCGCTTCATGGCGAAGCCCTAGAACTCATCCAGCGAGGGCTGCCGCTGAGACCGCTCCAGCCGATCGAGGGCCGCCTCCACCCGCGGTCGCGAGAAGTCCCGCTCCCCGCACAAGAAGTCCACCACCTCCTGCCGATTCAGCGTCCCGGGGTCGACGCGGTAGGCCTCCTCCACGTGGGGATGAAGGAAGAGGTTCCGGATGGCCTCCACGTCCCCGGGAAGCTGCTCCCGGACCTCCGCCGGAAGGTCCTCCAAACGTCCGTGCTTCCCCACCAGGTCCAGGGCCTTCCGGGGACCGACCCCCCTCACCCCCTCGTTGTAGTCCGTGCCCACGAGGATGGCCAGGTCGATCAGTTGCTCCCGTGTGAGGTCGAGAGCCTGGAGGAGGGAATCCAGGGCGATGACCTCGGGCTCCAGGGGCCTGGTGGTGCCCCGACTTGGCAGGAATTCCCGCCCGGAGATGGTGAGGTAGCGGACGAGGCGGGGCGATCCGTAGAGGAGGGCGTCGTAGTCCCGCGTGGCCGTGGCCCACACGTCCCCCTCCCGGCACATCCAGGCCGCCTGCGCCTCTCCCTCGGCCGGCGCCTGCACCCAAGAGATGCCCAGGCCCTCCAGAAGGCGGCGCGCATCCTTGACAAGGTCCCTTGTGAGGCGCGTGGAAGTTACCGCCTTGGACCAGGCCGTCGCCAGGTCGCCCCGGGCCAGCGCCTCCTCGTGCTCCTCCTTCGCCGTCTCCCGAACGGCCCGGCGCGCCTCCAGGGTCCTCGCCTTCCTGCGCGGTGGCCGACCGTCAAAGACGAACACAAGGAACATGCGGTAATCGGAGAGAAGGCGGGTCGTTCGGTACAGCAGCCCAACAAGGTGGGAGGTGACGACGCCCTCACGACTCGTCAGGGGCGTGCCGTCCGGCTTCCGGATGAGGGCCAGGAACTGATACAGGACGTTGTTCCCGTCCACGGCGAAGCTTCGCCCGCGAAGGGCCCCCAGGGTGATGACGTCCTTGTGGATGATGTGGGTGAGGTGGACGCCCATGGTGTCTCCTAAGCGGTCTCGCCGTCCGTCTGAGGGTTGGCGGGGACTACCCGTGGTAACGCGCTCGTTCGCCGGAGACCTGCTCCCGCGCGTCCGACAGGTGGTCGACCTTCATGAGGCTGGACTTGGCCATCTCCCTGCCTGCGGCCCGACGCAGGTCCTCCATGCTGATCCGGCGCTCCGAAGTCTCACGGCGCGCGGCGTAGCGCATGGCCTGGCGCACCGTGTTCAGGATGTGCCCTCCCGAGAGGGGGTACTTCCTGGCCAGGTCCCGGAAGTCCACGTCCGGGGCGAGGGGAGCGGTAGGGGGCATCGTCTTGGCGTAAATCTCCTCCCGCATCCGGGCGTCGGGGAACTCGAACTCGATGGCGATGTCGACCCGGCGATCCAGGGCCTGATCCATGGCCATGGGAAGATTGGTGGCCAGAATCACGACGCCGGGGAATTCCTCCAGGTGGCTGAGCAGCACGTTCACGTCCCGATTGGCCCAGGGCGCGGAGGTCTGGCCCCGCCGGTAGAAGACGGCGTCCGCCTCGTCAAAGAAGAGAACGGCGTCACGCTCCCGGCTGTCGCGAAAGACGCGTTCGATGTTCTTCTCCGTCTCGCCTACCCACATGTTCTCCAAGTGCGCGTAGTTGATGATCATCAGGGGACGGTCCATGGCACGGGCGATGGCCTCCGCGGTCATCGTCTTCCCCGTGCCCGGGGGACCGGCGAAAAGCAGGGAGAGGCCCGTGTCCTTGCGGACCACTCGGGAGAGCCCCCAGGTGTCGAAGAGGAGGTGCTTGTGGCGAAGCTCCGAGAGGGCGTCCTCCAGGGCCTCCGACGTCCTCCTCCCCAGAACGACGGCATCGAGGGTAAATCTCGGCTCCACCAGGCGGTAGAGGTCCGACTTCTTGGGGCCCTCCTCTTCCGCGTCCTCGAAGAGCTCCTCCTCCAGGAGGTCCTCCTCGCTCTCGTAGACGACCACCCCCGCCCGGACGAGCCGTTTGATGGTGGCGACGTCGTCCCGGCTCACGTGTTCGCAGGCGTCCGAGAGCCGCCCGCAGTGGGGACACTTCACGTAAAGCTCCCGATCCTCTTCCTCCTCAACCACAGCGCCACCTGCCTTGCGGCCGGAGACAGCTCCCGCCTGGCAATGGGAAAGGGAGGTATTTAAGGATGATATGGGACGTGAAAACCAGGCCTGGGGCAAGGGAGGGAAAAGCTAAAGGGGGAGACCTCTGGTGCCTCCATCTCGGGGACGAGCCCATGGAATATCACACCGCAAAGGACGAGGAGGTTGCCCGGGCCTGGGAGATCCTGGAGTCCACTGGGGCCCTCAAGAAGGGGCACTTCCTCCTGGAGAAGACAGGCCTTCACTACGAGCACTTCTTCCAGGTGCCCCTGGCGCTGCAGCATGCGAGGTACGCGAAGGTGCTCTGCGTGGCTCTCGGGCGTGTCCTCCGCCGCTCCGGCATCCTCCATCGCCTGGATGAGGGGACTCGCTTCACCATGATTGCCCCCATGGACGCGGGGATCCCCGTGGCCTTCTGGGCGGGCGAGCACCTGGGGGCCGACCGCATCCTGTGGGTCAACCGCACCAACGACGGTTGGAGGTTCCGACCCTTCATCGAGATCGACGAGGACGACCAGGTCTTCATCGTGGACGACGCGATCCTCACCGGTGGGACCATCGCCTCCGTCCTCCGCTTCGTCCGAGAGCAGGGGTCCTCCGTAGTGGCCATCGCCACCTTGGTGGATCGACGGGATGAACGGGAGAGCTTCGACGGGATTCCCGTCCACTGCGTGATCCACGAGAGGGGGAAGAAGTACGATCCCAAGGACTGTCCCCTCTGCAAGGAGGGGGCGGATCTGGTGACCATCCAGCCCCCGGCCTGAGGAGCAACCCTTTACCCCGCGTCTCCGTTGGGTTCCCGGGGCTATCATGCGTAATGTCTGTCTCGTAACCGGAGCCTCTCGAGGCATCGGAAGGGCCACGGCTCTGCGACTAGCCAAGGACGGCTTCGACGTGGCAGTCAACTACCTTCGGGGCGAGGAGGAGGCCCTTGAGGTCTCCCGAGAGGTGGTACGGCGGGGAGGGAAGGGCCTGGCCGTCCAGGGCGACGTGTCCTCACCGGAGGAGGTCGAGGCCATGGTCGCCGCGACCGTGGGCTCCCTCGGGGGGCTCGACGTCCTGGTCAACAACGCGGGCATCTACAGGCGGGGCCCGCTGGATGCCTTGCCCCTGGAGCAGTGGCGCCGCGTCGTGGACGTGAACCTCACGGGGCCCTTCCTCTGCATCCGTGCCGTCCTCCCTCACATGAAGGCTCGAGGCCAGGGGCGCATCATCAACGTCAGCAGCCAGATCGCGATTCGGGGGACGGATCACGGCGCCGACTACGCCGCGTCCAAGGCGGGACTCCTGGGGCTCACCAAGGCGGCCGCGCTGGAACTGGGACCGCACAACATCACCGTCAACGCCATCGCCCCCGGAACCATCGAGACGTCCATCATCGCCCACTACTCGGAGGAGGATCGCCGCATGAAGCGCCACTCCCTCCCCCTGGGACGCATCGGTCTTCCGGAAGAGGTGGCCTCCGTGGTCTCCTTCCTGGCCTCCCCCGATGCAGGATACATCACGGGCGCGACCCTCCACGTGAACGGCGGCGGCCTCATCGTGTAGCTACCCGGTGAAGGTCCACGCCTCCCGCTCCTCCTGCATGGCCTTGAGGAGGGGGAGGCTCTCGGCGGCAGGGAGGGTCAACAGAACCGCCACGACGTGCTTGCAGAGGAGCCCCTTGGGCAGGTGCTTCTTCCAGTCCTCGCAGTCGTGGCTCACGACGCGGTCGCCAGCATCCAGCGTGACGTGGTAACGACCCACCGCCGCCCGGACGACGCCGTCCTGCGTATCCACCGTAAGCCCTTCGAGGGCGATGCCTCGTCCACGGTCCACCCGACCCTTCGATGAGAGCGCCTGCAAGAGGGGCAGAACCCGCTCCTCCCCGGGGGCAGCGAAATCCTCCAACGTCGTGGCCTTGACCCTTCCGTGGGCCACCCGCAGGATGCCCTCCCGGTGCTCGCGCATGCGTTGAAGGGTCGTGCGCTGTTCCGGGCTCAGGGCCCCCAGCATCTCCAGCACCTCCAGGCAATTCTCGGGGGCGTATCCGTGGAAGTGGTTGTTGAAGTACCCGAACACCCGAATCGTCCGCCCCTGGACCTCCTGCAGGCGAGGCACCCAGGGTTCAAGCTCCTCCGGAGCGTAGCGGTAATTGTACCAGGGGTCCGAACCGTGGCCGTGCCAGCGCAGGTAGGCAAAGGGGGCGGTGACGTGCACTTCGGGCGGCAGGAGAGGCTCGTCCACCACGGTGTAGGCCACCTCGTGCTCTCTCAGGAGATCCAGAGCCTCCCCGCGCATCCAGCTCTCGTTGCGAAACTCGATGGCGAAGGGGAGGTCCCTGGGGAGGGAATCGAAGAAGCTCCGCACCCGCTCCTCGTGGAATCGAAGCCGGGGCGGGAGCTGGAGCAGGAGGACCCCCAGCTTGCCCGCGTCCCGCAGGGGCTCCATGAGGTCGCCAAAGGCCTGCACCTCCCGATCCGCCCCTTTCTCCACTTTCAGGAGCCGGTCGTGGGTCACCGTCTGCGGCACCTTGGCGGCGTAGAGGAAGTTGTCGGGGGAGTAGCGGGTCCATCCCAGCACCATGCCTCGCGTCGGGGCCCGGTAGAACGTGGAGTTGATCTCCACAGTGTCGAACACGCGGGTGTACGCGGCCAGCTTGCTCTCCGTCCGCTTGCCGTAGAAGGGGCCGATCCACTCATCGTAGTCCCAGCCCGAGGTCCCGAGGCGGATCTCCCCCATGGGAGGCGATGAAGGCACGCCTTCTACTTGACCGTTGGCGCCCGCGCTCCAAGCCAGGGTCCCCTATATACCCGCGGGGTCATCGCCGTCACGGATGGCGGGGATCGAGGACCTGCGGGTTGGGACCGGCGGGTGGGCGTACTTCAACATCCCTGGGATGGACTCCCTGCAGGCCTACGCCCGGGCCTTCAGCTTCGTGGAGGTGAACACGACGTTCTACCAGGTCCCGCCCATGGACATGGTCCGGGCCTGGCGCAAGCGTGTCCCTGCGGACTTCCGCTTTGCCGTTCGCTGCCACCGCACCGTCACCCACGCCCACCGGTTCGACCCTGCTCCGCCCGTGGTCGACCGATTGGAGACGATGGCGGAGATCGTCCGCGCCCTCCGCGCGGACGCTTTGCACCTGCTCGCGCCTCCCGGCTTCGAGTTTGGGCGTGACGCGGTAGGACGGCTCGAGGCCCTCCTGGACGTCACCGCCCTGGGGGGGATCACCATGGCTCTGGAGGCACGTGCGTACGATGGGCGGGACCTTCCCGCACCCCTCCGGCGCCTCATGAAGGATCGCGGCATCGTCCACTCCGTGGACCTCTCAAAGGAGGAGCCTCAGGTGGAGTCCCCCCTCCTCTACACGCGACTCTTCGGGAAGGGATACCACACCGTGTACCAGTTCTCCGATCAGGAGCTCCAGGAGATCTACGCCCGGGGTGCGGACCGCGGCTACCGACGCGCCCTCTTCACCTTTCACGGGGTCCGGATGTACGCCGACGCGGGTCGGTTTCTGACGTACGCCAAGACGGGCCGCTTCCCCTCGGCGGCTGACGCAGGGCAGGAGCGGCTTCCGTAACGGCGGAGCAAAGTATAAGCGAACCCTGCCCTTGCGATAGAGGGGTCGCCGTGAAGTTCGGGGACGCCGACGGACTGGACGTCATCTACGACGAGGAGGCGGAGCTCCTCCTCTCCGAGCGGGAGCGCCTCTACGGCCGCCGCGGCCTGACCATCGACGTCTACGAGGGGACCTTCCTCCGGAGGCGACCCCTCCTGACGTCCAGCCTCTACATGGTCTTCTACACGAACCAGCGCATCGTGGGGCTGCGCGACATGACGACGTCGGAGGAGGAGGTCTACCTGGGCACCCTCCGGGCCATTGACCGAGACAAGTTCCTGGGTCCTCACGCACAGGAGCACCACGTCCTGAGCTACTTCGCGTATCCGTTGCGGGAGATCGTGGGCGTGAAGAAGCGCGGGAGACGGCACCTGAAGCAGTTCATCCAGGACGGGGAGCGCCGCTACGAGTTCCGCTTCCGGCCCTGGGGGGCCGCCTGCCGCTTCTTCAGCATCCTCCTTCGGAAGGGGGAGGAGGGGTAGCGTGGGGTTGTTTTGTTGTAGCTGGATTCGCTACAACAGCTTTATGTAAACGCCTGGGCATCAAGGGGGCTCAAGGGATGCGGTCCCCCAGGTGAAACCATGTCCTACGACATACGGGAGATCAGCCTCGACCGGAAGGACAGGAAGGCCACCAAGGCCGAGGACTGGATGTACGACTCCGATCCCCGCGGCACGGGACAGCGGGTCGTCATGCGGTACCAGGAGTCCCGGGACGTCGACGCCACCGTCACGATGCCGTCGAAGCTCCGGAAGGGGCTTCCCCGGCGGACGGGGTCGCTGTGCCCGGAGTGCGTCAAGATCATCCCCGCCGTCCTGTACGAGGAGAACGGCGCCCTCGTCATGAAGAAGGAGTGTTCGGAGCACGGCGAGTTCAAGGAGGTGTGCTGGTCCGATGTCGACATGTACCTGAAGG
>CAYGBN010000018.1:32228-37631 GCA_964348155.1 uncultured Methanomassiliicoccales archaeon | reverse complement strand
AAGTTGATGGAGCCCAGGATGCCGGAGTTGCCCAGGAGGAGGACCCCGAGAATCCACAGGTCCATCCCTTCCTCCGCCTCCAGAATGGAGAGGGGCGCGTACGCCGTCCACCCCGCCTGGGCGGCTCCCATCCAGATCATGATTCCCGCCACGGGGATCATCCAGAAGCTCAGGGCGTTCAGCCGCGGGAAGGCCATGTCCTTCGCGCCGATGAGGATGGGCATCATGTAATTGGCGAAGGCGGAGAACATCGGAATGGCCACGAGGAAGATCATGGTGCTGCCGTGGATGGAGAAGAGCTCCGAGTACGTGGTGGGGTCCACGACCGTGGGGCCCGGCGCCGCGAGCTCCAGGCGGATGAAGAGGGCGAGGACGCCCCCCAGCACGAAGAAGCCCAGCGTGGTTACGAAGTAGAGGACGCCGATGTCCCGGTGGTTGGTCGTGAAGAACCAGCGGAAGAGCCCCTCCTGCCGCATGTTCTTGTACGTCACCGTCGCCAGATAAGTCGCCTCCGCCCGGGTGTGTCGGGCGGGGTACGGAGGGTCCTTTCCATAAGCTTTTGGGATGGATTCTGCCCCCTCTGGCCCGCGCCAACCTGAGGCACGGGGGAAGCTTTTTATCAGGTGGGGAAATGGGCAGCCCAATGGCCCGGGCGGGGCGACGACTGGCTCTTCTGGCGGCCTTTCTGGCGGTCGCCGTCCTCCTGATCTCAGCGCCCGCGCACGGGGCCCCTGTGACCCCCGGTCGGGAGGCGCAGGATCGGCTCTTCTTCCTCGTCCTCATCCTCGGCCTCATCATCGGCGGGGTGGTGGAGGGGCTTCTGATCGTCGCCGTCCTTCGGTACCGCCGGCGCGAGGGCTTCCGGCTCCCCACTCGGGTGAAGACCCACGATACGCGTCTGGAGCTCATCTGGACCCTCCTCCCCATTCTGGTCATCGCCATCGTGGCGGGCGGCAGCTTCTACACCCTGCAGATCACGGAGAACCCTCCGGAGGGCACCATCGACGTGGACGTGGTCGCCTCCCGCTTCATCTGGGACTTCCAGTACCCGGACGGCAGCGTGAGCCAGGGCCTCCTGCGGGTCCAAGTGAACGAGGTGGTCCTTCTGAACATCACGTCCCGGGACGTCATCCACAGCTACTTCATCCCCGAGTTCGGGCTCAAGATCGACGCGGTCCCCGGGCGCATCAACACCTACTGGTTCCAGGCGCTCCAGGTGGGGACGTACCACATCGAGTGCGCGGAGTACTGCGGGGTCGGCCACTACTCCATGGTAGGTACCCTGGAGGTCTTCCCAGAGGGGAGCCAGCCCGCACCCTACGGTCCCGCGGCATGAGGCCTTGGCATGGTGCGCTCTCGGTCGGCCGATGCACGGAGCTCCCGCTGGAGGGCAGCGTGGATCGCCCTCCTGATCCTGACATCCTTCCTCCTCGCAACCGCCCTGCAGGGGCCGCCGGCCCGGGCCCAGACGGTCGTCACCGTGCAGCTCCTGGACACGCTCCGCTTCGACCCCCCCCTCATCCAGGTGGAGCCGGGCGAGGAGGTCCATCTGCGCGTCGTGAACGCGGGACAGGCCGAGCACACCTTTACCCTGTTCATCCCACCCAATCCCGACGTCCCCATTTCCGAATTCCCCGCCCTCCAGGCCTACTACGACGCCACGGAGACCATTGTCGACGCGTGGCTTCAGGCCGGTGAGGAGGAGTGGGCCAACTTCACGGCGCCCATGGTGGAGGCGGACTACCGCTACGTCTGTATGATTCTCGGTCACGCCGCCGGAGGAATGGTGGGCTGGCTCCAGGTGGGCGCCGGCGGAGGCGGTGACGGTCCGGGATTCGTCTGGCCCCTGGGCCTGATTCAAACCATCCTGGTCATCGCGTTAGCGGGCACGGCGGTCTTCGCCCTCGTCTACCACCTACGGACCACGCGGTCGTGAGTGGCCGTCGGCCAGCAAGCGGGTGAGCCACGCCATCGTCATCCATAGCACGAGAAGGCTAAGCAGGAGCAGGACCGTGGCGACGGCCAGGGTAAGGGTGAAGAGGGGCACCGTGCCCAGACCCACGAGGGTGGCGGCGGGGGCGAGGTACGCCAGGAACAGCCCCGCGGCCGGGGTGGCAAAGCAGGCGGGACACATGACGGCGAGGCCCGCCATGGGTCCAGGCAGTGCCCTCAGAGCTCCGCGGCCGTGCCGCAGCAGGTAGGCGAAGAGCGACAGGACGACGCTGGAGAGCAAGGCGAGGGAGACCGCTGCGGCCAAGGTGTACGGACGAAGCACAACGCCCACGTAGGCCGTTGGCGCCCACGCCACGCCGGGTCCGTATCCCACGGGGCTGCGCAGCACCGTGAAGAAGGGACGGATCGACCCGGCGAGGTCCACGACGAGGAGGCCCTGCAGGAGGGCGAAGGCGAGGGCGTAGGCCAGGCCCGCGCCGACGGCGAAGGCTCGAAGCGGGGGACGCGACAGGACCTGCCGCACCGCGGAGAGCTCAGGATGCAGGAGCCTCCATCCCCCCGTCGGGACCTCCGCTGCCCCTTGCGGCAGGGTCACCCCACGGAGGAGGACGTAGACGAAGAGCACGGAGCCGTTGATCCAGAGGAGGGGCGCCAGGCTCACGAACCAGTCCAAGATGAGGGAACTCTGCAGCTCCATGATGAGGGCCGTCAACTCCGCCATGGTGAGGCCCACGACCACCACGGCGGCCTCCAGCCAGAGGATGCGCGGGCGCACGGAGGCTCCATGGGGAGCGGGCTAATGAGGCTTGGCCTCGGCCTTCAGCCGACCAGGCCAGGCAAGCAAGTATAAATATCGAGCCCTCGTAGCTCGGGAACCTACATGGCCAAGCGGGATCGCGTTGCGAAGCGAATCAAGGACAAGTGGAAGGCCAAGGGCTGGTACACCGTCCACGCCCCCGAGATGTTCAACCGGGCCGTGCTGGGGGAGACCCCCGCGGAGGAGGAGGGCAAGCTCCTGGGGCGAGTGACGGAGGTCACGGTCCAGGACCTGACGGGCGACTTCTCCAAGATGCACGTGAAGGTGCAGTTCCGCCTGGATGGGGTGGAGGGCAGCGACGTCACCACCTCCTACGTGGGCCACGACATGACCACGGACTACGTCCGCCGGCTGACGCGTCGGAAGCGCTCCCGGGTCGACGGGACCTTCCAGGTCCGGACCAAGGACGGCGCCGTCCTGCGGGTGAAGCCCATGGCCATCACGGACCGCCGCATCCAGGGGTCCAAGCAGGCGGCCATCCGCCGCATCATGCATCGGGTCCTCTACGAGCGGGCCCGGGAGACGCCGTTCTCCGAGTTCGCCAAGGCCATGGTTATGGGGGACCTTGCCCGGGACATCGCCGCGGCATGCAAGACCATCCAGCCCATCTTCCGCGTGGAGGTGCGGTCCAGCGAGCTCCTGCGCCCGGGGGAGGGGGTGGCCGTAGAGGGGCCCCCCGAGTCCGAGGAGGCCCCGCCCGAAGAGGAGCCCCCCTCAGAGGAGGTGGAAGAGGCGGAAGAGGAGGCCGAAGCCGAGGAGGAGGCGGAGGCTGGCGAGGAGCCGGAGGAAGCGGAGGTGGAGGAGGCCCCCGCTGCCGCTGAGTAGAGGCGCGCCGACAAGGGTTAAATCGTTTACCTGGCGTCCCCAACCCATGGACGACCTTGCCTTCGCCCGGGCCTTGGGGCGCCTGGGGGAGGGGAGCGACCCCTTCGCGGTGGCCACCATCGTCCGCACGGTGGGCTCGTCGCTGGGGAAACCCGGATTCAAGATTCTTATCTCCCATGAGGGGGAGGTCTTGGCGGGGAGCCTGGGCGGCGGCTGCCCCGAGGGCCCGGTGGTGGCCGCGGCGCGAAGGGCCATGAAGGAGGCGCGGCCCAGCATGTTGCGCGTCTACCTTGAGGATGCGGACGCAGCCGTCCAGGCCACCGTGGAGGCGGCGGACGAGGAGGTCCATCTGGAGACGGACTGTGGCGGTGTCTTGGAGGTGTACGTGGAGCCCTACATCCCGAAGGAGCGTCTCGTCATTGTGGGCCAGGGTGGCCGGGACGCGGTGGAGGACCACCTGGTCCAGCTGGGCCGGCTTCTGGGTTTCCACCTCGTGGTCGTGGACCACGCTCCCTCCCTCTCCGCCGAGCCCGATGAGCTGCTGGACGACCTGGAGTTTGACGTCCAGGCCTTCCCATGGCGCCCCTCAGACGCCGTCGTCCTGCTGGTGAAGTCGGAGAGGAGCGTCGGCATGCTGGCGGACCTCAGCGGCTTCGACCTCCGCTATGTGGGGCTCCTGGCGAGCCGATCTCGGGGCCGGAAGACCCTCGAGGCTCTACGGAAGCAAGGGGTGTCGAAGGAGTTCCTCGACCGGGTGCGGACGCCCGTGGGGCTCGACATCGGGGCCCGTTCCCCGGAGGAGATCGCCCTTTCCATCCTCGCGGAGATCGTGGCCGTTCGACGCGGCAAGGAGCTGCGGGGCGAGGACGGAGCGGCGCGGAAGAGCGCGACGAAAAGGCCGACCGAGGCCCACGAGCGTGGGTGACGCTACCCCGCCGTAGGGCCGCCCAGCAACTCCCGGAGGGCCCCCCGAACGTAGGGCCGCACCATCCGTTTCCGCCAGTAGAAGTGCCCGTCCGCGTTGTCCATGGGCATCGCCACGGCAAAGGCGGCCTCCGCCACCGCCTCCACGTCCTCCTCGCTCGGCCTGCGGCCCTCCAGGAGGTCCGGGGCTTCCTCCACCTCAACGGGTCGCGAGGCGACGGCTCCCAGCACCAGCTTGGCGCCTTGGACAACGCCCTCGGCGTCCTGCTCGAGACGGGCCGCCACCCCCAGGATGGGGAAGTCGAAGGATTCCCGACGACGCAGCTTCCAATAGGTCGTGCGCCACCCGTTGGACGGCGGGAGACGGATCTCTGTCAGGATCTCCTCCCTCTCCTTCGCCAGGTAGTCGATGCCATCGTCCCGGTAGAACTCTGCCGCGGGCAGGGTCCGCTCGCCCTTGGGGCCGACCAGAGCAAGGGTGGCGTCCAGCGCAACGACCACAGGGGCCAGGTCGCTGGAGGAGAGGGCCCAGCATCGATGGCTGCCCGGCGCCACGAGGCAGATGTCCCCATCCTTCTTCAGGCAGAAGCCCACGGCCTTTCGCCAGGCAAAGGGCATGTTATAGTAGTTGCAGCGGGGATCCACACAGAGGTTCCCCCCCACGGTCCCCACGTTGCGAAGCGGAGGGGTGGAAACGAGCCCGGCGGCCCTGGCCACGGCGACGTAGTGCCGGCGGACCAAGGGATGGGAGCTGACCTCCCGGAGCGTGGCCCCGGCGCCTAGGGTCACGCCCGCCTCAGGCGTACCGTCAATGCGGCGAAGCCCCTCCAGGTGGCGTAACCCTATGAGGAGCTTGGGCTCAAACTGACGCCGCTTCATGTTGG
>CAYGBN010000018.1:21720-32218 GCA_964348155.1 uncultured Methanomassiliicoccales archaeon | reverse complement strand
TCCCTCCCGCAACGAGCATCGCCTTGTCGCCGTGCTCCGCCAGAAGGCGTGCGGCCTCCTGCACCGTCTCGGGGGCCAGGTACGTGAAGGGGGGCAGCCGGAGCAATCAGCCCCCTCCGTCGGCAGCCTGGGGAAGCCGGACCCTCCGGTCCTCTGGTGGTGCCACTTTGATGGGGTCCGGGAAGGGGAAAGCCGGAACGCTCTTGGGCCCCACCCACGCCTCCTCCCCCCGCGCCGCCTTGTCGAGGCCGCTGAAGATCTTGTCGGGGGTGATGGGAACTTCGTGGAGGCGGACGTCCAGAGCGTCGTGGACCGCGTTGGCCACGGCCGGAGGGACGGGCAACAGCGGTCCCTGGCCGCACTCCTTGGCCCCGAACGGCCCCTCCGGGTCCAGCGTTTCCACCAGGATCGTCTCCACCGGGGGCATCTCCTTCGTGGTGAGGCTCTTGTATTCCAGCATGGAAGGGATCTTGTGCAGCCCCTTGCGGAAGCTCTGCTCCTCCAGGAGGGCCTCGCCCAGCCCCATGTAGACGCTGCCCTCCACCTGCCCCAGCACGAGCGTGGGGTTCAGGGCGCGCCCGATGTCGTGGGCGATCCAGATGCGTTCCGGCGTGGCGACCCCCGTCTCCTCGTCGACGTCCACCGCCGCCACGCAGGCGGAGTAGCTGTAGGCCGGGGACGGCCCGACGCCGGAGCCCTTGTACGGCCCGGACAGAGGCGGCGGCGTGTAGCTGCCGGAGGAGGAGAGGGCGCCGTGCATCTCCTCCGCCGCGATGCAGGCCTCCTCCCACGTCATCCCGGTTTCCGGGTTCGCCTCATCGTGGACGCGTCCGCCGCGGAAGGCAAGACGCTCCGCCGGGACGTCCAGTTTCCCGGCGACGGCCTCGACGATCTGCGCCCGAAGGCGCTCCGCTGCCTGGATGGCGGCATTGCCCGCCATGAACGTGACCCGGCTGCTGTAGCTCCCCAGGTCGATGGGGGTGAGGTCCGTGTCGGCCGTGACGAGCTGGATGTCCTCCGGTTCAAGGCCCAGGACCTCCGCTGTCGTGGCGGCCAGGACGTGGTCCGATCCCTGGCCGATGTCGATGGCGCCGCAGAACAGCGTCACGCCCGCGCTTCGATCGACCTTTAGCTGAACCTCCGAATGGGGCATGTCGTTCCAATAGACCGGCAGGCTGGCGCCGCTCAGGTAGGCGCTCAGGGCGAAGCCGACCCCTTTGCCGCGCGGCAGCTTCCCGAGCTTCTCCCGGTAGCCGGAGGCCTCCAGCACCTTCTCCACGCAATCCCGCAGCCCGCAGCTCGTCACCCGCAGGTGGTTCACCGTGTACGTGAAGGGCTCCACCAGGTTCCGGAGTCGGAAGGCGATGGGGTCCATGGCCAGGTCCTCCGCCAGGCGGTCCATGTGGACCTCCAGGGCGAAGCGCGGCTGCGGCGTGCCGTGCCCCCGCTTGGGGCCGCAGGGGGGCTTGTTCGTGTAGACCCGCGTCCCCTCGAACTTGTAGGCGGGAATGTCGTAGGTGGTCGTCTGCAGGGCGCCCGTGTAGTAGGTCGTCACGACCCCATAGCTGCCGTAGCCGCCGCCGTCCAGGAAGGAACGGAAGTGCATGGCGGTGATGCGCCCGTCCTCGTCCACGCCCGTCCGCACCCACATGAGGACGGGGTGCCGGCCACGATGGGCGTAGAAGACCTCCTCCCGGGTGAGGGTGATCTTCACCGGCCGGCCGGTGACCATGGCTAGCTTTGCCGCCGCGATCTCGTGGTGGAAGGGGTCGCTCTTCCCGCCAAAGCCGCCGCCCACGGGCGTCGCGATCACCCGGATGCGGCGCATGGGGAGGCCCAGCACCTTGGAGAGCGCCCGGTGGACGTAGTGGGGTGTCTGGGTGGAGGACCAGAGGGTGACCTTCCCCTCGGGCTCCCATTGGGCGACGCAGGCGTGCTGCTCCATGGGGAGGTGGTTGGATCCCTCGAAGAAGAAGCGGTCCTCCCGCACGTGGGCCGCCCGCGCGAACCCCCCCTCCACGTCCCCGAACTCCAGGGCGACGACCTTGTGGATGTTGGGGCCGAAGCCGACGTCCTCGATGGGTTCGCCCTCGGCCGCCAGCGCCTCCTCGATGCCCATGTAGGGCGGGAGCTCCTCGTACTCCACCTGGATGAGCTCCGCCGCCTGCTCCGCTGTGTCCTCGTCCGCCGCCGCCACGGCGGCCACGGGGTCCCCCACGTAGCGGACCTTCTCCGTGCACAGGGTCTCCTCGTCCTGGGAGACGGGCAGGATGCCGTACTTTTCCGGCAGGTCCTTGCCCGTGAGGACGGCGAAGACCCCCGGAAGCGCCTCCGCCCGGGAGGTGTCAATGGATCGGATGCGCGCGTGGGGAACGTGGCTCCGCAGCAGCTTCCCCACCAGCATGCCAGGCAGGTGCAGGTCGTCGGCGTACCGGGCCTGCCCCGTCACCTTGGCCGGCCCGTCCACCCGCATCCGGGCCTTCCCCACGACGGCGAACTCAGCCACGGACCTTCTCCTCGTGCGCGGGGGGCCTGCCGCCCTCCGCCATCCGCGATGCGGCCAGCTCCACGGCCTCAAAGATCTTCAGGTAGCCCGTGCAGCGGCAGAGGGTCCCGCTCAGCGCGTCCACGACTTCGTCCCGCGTGGGGTCGGGATTCCCATCTAGCAGCGCCTTGGAGGCCAGGAGGAAGGCGGGCGTGCAGTAGCCGCACTGGGCCGCCCCCAGCTCCGCGAAGGCCTCCTGCAGGGGGTGGAGCTTCCCCCGTTCCGCCAGTCCCTCCACCGTGGTGATCTCGCGACCCTGGACCTCGACGGGGAGGGTGAGGCAGGAGAGGACGAAGAGGTCGTCCACCAACACGCCGCAGGTGCCGCACTCGCCCAGCTCGCAACCGTGCTTCGTGCCCGTCAGGCCGAGTTCCTCCCGAAGGACCTCCAGGAGGGTCTTCTGGACGGGGGCGACGACGTCGTACGTGTCGCCGTTGACGCGCAGGCGGAGCCAGACGTTCCCGTCCTCAGGCATGGTCGCTCTCCACTTCCCGGGCGAGGCTCTCCCTCGCCCTCGCCAGGTCCTCCCTAGTGTCAACGTCCAGGAGGATGCCTGGGTCGTCCACCTCCAGTGTACGCACGGTCCTTGTCGTCCTCAGGAGGACGCGACATCCAACGTCCCCCCGCAGGTTCTCCACGGCTTGCCGCATGCGGAGATCCAGTACGACGGGGTTCCCCTTCCGCCCACGATGGGTGGGAACGACGGCCAGTGGCCGGTTGGCGTTGTACGCGTTCAGAAGGCGCCGGAGGGTGTCCCCACGCACCTGGGGCTGGTCCCCAAGGACCACCAGGACGCCGCCCTCTTCCCCTTGCAGCGCGCCGAATCCCGCTTGGAGGGACGTGCTCAACCCCTCTCGATAGCGAGGATTGTAGACTGCCTCAATGCCCTGGGACCGGACGGCTTGGAGGACCTCCTCAGCCCGATGGCCTACGACAAGGAGGGTCCGATGGAAGCGCTGTGCCCGCATCCGCTCCAGCGTCCTCTCAAGGAGCGTGGATCCACACAATTGAGCGAGGGGCTTGAAGCCTCCGAAGCGGGTGGAGCGTCCTGCGGCCAGGACGAGGGCGGAGACGTGTCGCGCCGCGCCCCGGATGTCGGTTGGAGCAGGGCTAGTGCCAGCAACCACGGAAGCCCTCGGACACGTGCCATCGAGACGGTCGACCATAAGGGTATGGTCGGACTCTGACCCCCGCTGGGGCGCGACCTTTATCTAGCGAGGGGAGGTTGAGCGCTCGTCGGGGTGGCTCAGCCTGGTGGAGCGCCGGACTCATAGGGATGCTTGAAGGACCCCAGCGCTCCTGGGACATCCGGAGGTCGCGGGTTCAAGCCCTGATACCGGCGAGGCGTCGATGTCAGGGGAACACACCCCGCCCCCGACACCCCGGGGTCGGAGGAATGCGTCCTCCGCCTCCAGCCACCCCACCTCCCGGTTTCACGAGAACGGGCGGGCGTGAGACGGACCCGGCAGGAGCGGTGACCTTGGTCGCTGCTAGAGAATCGAAGATGGTGGCAACCATTGACTTCCACGTCACGTCCCAGTGTTCCCAGGACTGTCCCTACTGTTGGGGCCCTCTGGACGTCGAGCCCGCCGTGCGGAAAGGGGCGGCTCTCCAGATCGTGGAGAAGGTGGCCCAGCACGGCATTGGGAGGATTGTCTTTACCGGCGGCGACCCCCTCCAGCGCCGGGACGCAGGCAAGCTGATCAGACACGCGAAGAACCTCGGACTCGAAGTCGCCCTCTCCACGACCGGAGACAAACTCACGAAGTGGTTCCTTTGGAGGTACGGCGGGTTCATTGACCTCATATCGATCCCCCTCGACGGCTCCAGCGAAGACGTCAGCTCCCAGACGAAGGAGCGAGGACACTTCACGGCCATCATGAGGGCCCTCCGTCTCCTGGAGAGGCACCCGCGCATCGACGTCAAGGTCTGTACCCCCCTCACCCGACTGAACGTTCACGACCTGGAGAACATGCTGACCCTCGTTGCTGAATGGGCTCGGCGAGCCCCCAACCGGGTCCACTACAACGTCTTCAACATCTATCCTAGGGCCATGCGGGACGTTGATTGGGACACCTATCTCCTGTCGGAGGAGGAGTTCAGGTCGCTCGCTGACCTGCCGCGGGATGTAGAGGGGGTCACGGTCAACTTTCTGAGCCGAGAGACCTTGGACGCCCTCTACGTCCTCATCTTCCCAGACGGCGGGCTGTACCTGCCGATCGGCCCCGAGTATGTGCGTCTCGGCCTTTTTCTGGAGGTGGAGGACTTGGATGCCGCCGTCAAGTCTGCAGGGTTCCAGGCCGAGAAGCACCTGGCGCACGCCCGGGCGTGGGCAGGAAGGAGGAGCCAGGAGGCCTCTTAGCCTGCTTCTGAGTACGCTTGGGACCAGACAGCCCTCCGACCTCCCACCCGAGGCACGGCTTCTACAGGTGGTGGCGGCATCTCATGACAGGCCGGGCGTTGACGCTCCAGTCAACACGAAACCGCCTTTAATTAGGCTCCACGCCCAATGATGAGGCGATGACGACGAGGGCGATTCTGGCAACGCTCGTGGTAGCGTCCCTCGTGCTGGGAGGCCTGACCCTTTATGCCGCGATGTCCCCAGGGGGGCTGGACGCCGAGGGCCTCACAACGTTCGGCAGCCGGGGGGCGCTCACCGCCTTCCTCCGGGAGGCTCGCACGAGCGGGACGGCCCCGCGAGGGCTGTTCGAGGACACCGTCACGACCGCCTTGTCGCTGGACGAGGCGGGTTCCGACTTCTCCGGCACGAACGTGCAGGTTGCCGGTGTCGACGAGTCGGACATCGTCAAGACGGACGGGACCTTCGTCTACGTGGCCACCGAGGAGGAGATCGTCATCCTCCGCGCCTACCCGCCGGAGGAGATGGGGGTCGTCTCCCGCATCCCGCTGTCGGCTGTACTCGACACCACCAAGGAGGGTGTCCACGTCGCCGGCCTCTTCCTGACGGAGGACCGCCTCATCGTCATGGCTACGAGCTGGGGATACTACCACGTTCTCGACGTGGTTGTCGAAGAGCCCTCACCGGCGGTCTACAACGAGCCCATGACGTTCCTCAGCGTCTTCGACGTGCAGGACCCCGCGGCACCCGTCCGCCTTGCCGGCTACGGCATCTCCGGGAGCTTTGTCACGGCCCGCATGACCAGCGGCCACATCTACGTCGTCGCCCAGGCCTACATCGCGGAGGTGGACGAGGCCTTCACGTACCCCACGTTCTGCTCGGATACCCGGTGCTGGGACGTCTCCCTGAACCGGGTACTGGCCGACCCGGAGGCGGAAGGGGCCAGCTCGTACGTGAACCTGCTGGCCCTGGACGTGGAAGGGGAGGCGGCGAACTACCTCAGCATCATCGCTGGCTACGCCTCCACGATCTACATGTCGCCGGACCACCTCTACCTCACCGTTCCCAAGTACCAGCAGGCGGGGGTGCTCCCGGGTCCCAACAACGCCCGGCTGGCCCACGACGGGCAGCTGACGTCCATCTACCGTGTCCGGGCCGACGGCCTGGACCTGGAGGTGACGGGACGGGGCGACGTCCCCGGCTACCTGGTCAACCAGTTCGCCCTGGACGAGCACCTGGGCTACCTCCGCGTGGCCACGACCACGGGGTGGATGGACGCGAACCACGTCTTCGTCTTGGACGAGGGGATGGCCATCGTGGGGGCCCTGGAGGGCCTGGCTCCGGGGGAGCAGATCTACTCCGCCCGCTTCGTGGGAACGGCGCTGTACCTGGTGACCTTCAAGAAGGTGGACCCCTTCTTCGTCATCGACCTGGCGGACCCCCGGCGCCCGGAGGTCCTGGGGTACCTGAAGATCCCGGGCTTCTCGGAGTACCTCCACCCCATGGACGCCACCCACGTTCTGGGCGTGGGGAAGGACACGGTGGAGGCTGACGAGGGGGACTTCGCGTGGTTCCAGGGCCTGAAGCTTTCCCTCTTCGACGTGAGCGACGTCCGGGAACCGGAAGAGGTGGCCAAGTACCTCATCGGGGACCGCGGCACGTCCTCTCCCGTCCTGTGGGACCACAAGGCCTTTCTGCACGTTGCCGCCCAGAACCTGGTGGTCCTTCCCGTGGATCTGGTTGTGCAGGAGGCCGGCGAACCCTGGGGGTGGGGCGCCCCCGTCTGGCAGGGCGTTTACGTCCTCTCCGTGACGCCCGAAGAGGGGTTCCAGCTGGTCGGCACCGTCTCCCACTGGGAGGAGGACGGCGAGGACTACTGGCAGTCCCCCCGGTCCATCCAGCGGTCCCTCTACATCGGCGACTACCTCTACACCCTCTCCCCGGCCCTGCTCCAGGCGCACGGGCTGGAGGACCTCGCCTTCGCGGGCCAGGTGGCCTACGGAGCGGAGGCATAGGAGGGAGACCATGCTGCGTGCCAGGAGCCACCTATTTGGTGGAGGAACGCGCTCCCATAATGGAGGCCCCATGGTCCGCGTGGAGCTGGACAAGCGCGCCCTCTTCGCCCTGGCGTCCGACACGCGCGTGGAGATCCTGCACGCCCTGAGGCCCATGCGACGCACCGTCACCCAGCTGGCGGACGAGCTGGGCATCGACAAGGCGGCCGTCCACCGCCACCTGCAGAAGCTGGTGGAGGGAGGCTTGGTGGAGCGGCTCGAGGACCACAGCTTCGTTTACTACGGCCTGTCGTGGAAGACCCGGGACATCCTGGATCCCAACGACAACACGAAGATCGTGCTCCTCCTTGCATCGTCCCTCATTCTGGCCCTGGTTGCCACGGCCGCGATCCTGGCGACGGCGCTGCCCTACGTCTCCCAAGCCGCGACGGGCTTCCCTTTCTCCGATCCCCTCACGGATCGGGGCACGGGGGAGCTCGCCATGGACGAAAACACGGAGCTCCCCTCGACCGGGGGGCACCCGGGGCCCTTGAGCTACATCGGGATGGGGCTGGGAACGGGCCTCGCGGCCCTGGCCATCCCCCTGATCCTGACGGCCTGGCGCCTCCACCGCCCCCCGAAGCAGCCGACGACCGCCGAAACGGCATAGTCTTTTGCCGAGGGACCCCTCTGGGCGACGGCCATGGTCTTCGAGGTGCAGGTGGGGTTCGCCCTTGCCGTCTTGGGAGTCTTAGGATGCATCCTGTTTTTCTTCGAGCCCCGGCTGCGCACCCGTCCTGCCCCCTGGCTCGGCTTCTTCCTGGGGGTCTTCCTCTACCTCGTCCTTCACGACCTGACGGATGCGTTCCTCTTGGAGCCCACCCTCCGGTTCACGCTCCGGTTTACCCTGGGCCCCCCGTTGGCTTTGTTGACCTCCTTCGGGATGGTCATCCTGGGCACCGCCCTTGGCGCGGTCCTGGCCGTCAGCGTCCTGGAGCGCCCCCGCGGTGAGCGGGACGCCTTGTACCCCCTCCTTCTGCTCATCGCCCTCCTCCTGGCCACCCACGCGGCCGTGGACGGCACGGTGGTGGGCGCCACTCTCCGGGCCGCCCGCGTGGAGGACGTCCTGAACGCGCGGGCCATCATCCTCCAGGTCGTCCACCGGGCCTTGGAGGGGGGCGTCCTGGTGGCGTTCCTGCTCTTCGCGGGCGTTGCGAAGCCCCGCGCCTTCGCCCTCACCTTCTACGTGGGGCTCCCCCTAGCGGTGACCACGCCCGCCGTCCTGGTGACCCCTTTCGAGACAATCTCCGCCTTCGCCCTGCTCCTCAGCTTTCTGCAAACGAGCGCGTTCCTGGTCCTGCTCCTGCGCGGGCTCTGGCCCGTCCTGGCCGAGAGGACGGACGTCCGGATGATGCTCCCCTGGCTCTTCGCAGGATTGCTGGTCGCCCTCGTGGCCCACGGCCTGGCCCACTGAGCCCGGGTCTCAGATGAGCGCGGCGATGAGGGTCACCAGGAGGGCGATGGCCATGAACAGCGGGATGAGGGGAATCAGGGAAAGGAGACGCGGCTCGTAGCGGAGGTGCATGTAGTAGAGCACGACCAGGCTCGCCTTGCCGATGGCCAGGATAAGGAGGGCGCCCAGGCGGTTTCCACCCGGGATATCCAAGCCGGAGACCCACAGCTCAATGAGGGTCAGGACCCCCAGCATGACGAAGACGGGGATGTAGGGACGGCCGGGCTCCTGGACGGCGGGAGCGGCGGTTTCTGCGGCGGTCGCCATCTCCATTCCTCCTCAGATCAGGTACACGATGGTGAACAGGAAGATCCACACCACGTCCACGAAGTGCCAGTAGAGGCCCATGAGCTCCACCGTCTCCGATTTCTTCCCGACGAAGGCCCCACGGAAGGCCTTGCGCGTGACGTAGCTCATGGCGACGACGCCGCCCGTGACGTGGGCGCCGTGGAAGCCCGTCTGGACGTAGAACGTCATCCCGTAGGCAGCGGGGCCAACGGGGCTTGCGGTGGGAAGGAGCCCCTCCAGGGCGAGGGTGACGTACTCGAAGGCCTGGATGGAGATGAAGGTGAGGCCCAGGGCCAGGGTGAGGAGCAGCCGCAGCTGCAGGGCCCGCTGGTCCCCAAGACGGGCAGCCCGGAGGGCCTCCGCCATGGTCAGGCTGCTGGTGATGAGGATGAAGGTGTTCAGGGCCGTCAGGGGGACGTTGAGAACCTCCCCCGGTGCCACCCACGTCAGGCTGGAGGTACGCGTCGCCCAGGAGGCCCCGATAATGCCGGAGAAGAACATGATCTCCGATGCGAGGAAGAGCCACATGGCCGCCTTGCGCGGGGAGAAGGCCTCCAGGGTCCCCTCCTCTCCCTCCCGTACTCCCGGGACGTGAGGGATGCGGCGGCCCAGGTAGTCGTCGTAGATCCAGCCGCCCACGCCGCCGGCGAAGATGATGGCCCCGATGTACATCACGAAGATCCAGGACGCGAGGCCCATGAAGACGAGGCCCAAGCCCACCCCTACCAGGATGGGCCAGGGGCTGCCGTGGACCTCCTCCTCCTCCGCTGGCGCCTCCGCCTCCGCCGACACGGGAGCGCCCCATACGGCAGCCGGGTATTAGGTTTGCGGTGGCCCCCCTGGCCGGCTCCGAGCGTTGTGCTAGGCCGGGATTGGATGGACCGCATCCATTGGGCCGCCGCTACGACCCGTGGATGACCGTCTCCTCCGCCGGCGGGGCAAGCACGTAGCCCGCTTTCATGGTGGCCTGCACCATGTCCCGTGCGCGCTTGATACGGTCGCTGGCCGCATCGAACAGCATCTTCCGGCCCACCTTTCGGCCGGCGAGCCTCTGCTTCTGGGCCATCATGCCTACGGCCACGGCCTCCCGCGGGAAGACCTCCCACTGATCCATGGTGGGTAGGATGTGATCCTCCCGGAGCTCCACCTCTTCCGCGATGAGGGCTAGCTCCCGGGCGGCCGCGATGCACATCTCGTCGGTGATGGTCCGGGCCTGCACGTCCAGTGCCCCTCGGAAGATGCCCGGGAAGCCCAGGGAGTTGTTCACCTGGTTGGGGAAGTCGGACCGTCCGGTGGCCACGACGCGTGCCCCCGCCGCCGTCGCCTCCCACGGCCAGATTTCCGGGATGGGGTTGGCGCAGGCAAAGACCACCGCGTCGTTCGCCATGCTCCTCACGTCCTCCGGCTTCACCACGCCGGGTCCAGGCGTGGAGAGGGCGATGGCCACGTCCGCCCCCTTAATGGCCTCGTGGATGCCGCCCGTCCGCCCCTCTCCGTTGGTCCGCTGGGCCATCTCCCACTTCTCGACGTGCGTCTCCTTCAGCTCCTTCCGGCCCGTGTGGAGGATCCCCTTGCTGTCCACCATGAAGAGGTTCTCCGGCCGGAAGCCGGCCTCGATGAGTAGGCAGGCCGTTCGAATGTTGCTCGCCCCCGCGCCCACCATCGACACGAGGACTTCCTCCGGCTTCTTCCCCACGACCTTCAGGGCGTTGAACACCCCTGCCAGAACCACGGTGGCGGTGCCCTGCTGGTCGTCGTGCCACACGGGGATCTCCGCCGACTCCCGCAGCTCGTTCAGG
>CAYGBN010000018.1:8357-21710 GCA_964348155.1 uncultured Methanomassiliicoccales archaeon | reverse complement strand
CCCCAAGCAGATGGGGAAGGCGTCCACCCCGCCCAGGTACTTGAAGAGCAGGGACTTCCCCTCCATGACCGGCAGCGCCGCCTGGGGGCCGATGTCGCCCAGCCCCAGGACACGGGTCCCGTCGGTGACGATGGCCACGGCATTGGCCTTGTTCGTGTGCTCGAAGACCCGCTCGGGGTGCTTCTGGATGTCCTTGCACGGCTCCGCCACCCCGGGGGTATACCAGATGGCGAAGTCGTCGAACCCCCGGATGGGGACCTTCAGGGCCACCTCCACTTTGCCCTTGTAGAAGGGGTGGAACCGCATGGCGTCCTTCGCCGGGCGGTAGGCTTTGCTGGTGAGGAAATCCACCTCCTCCTTGATGGTGAAGCGCTGCGCGATGAGCCCCACGGGCTTCTTGCCGTCCATGACCAGGAGTCGGCGGAAGCCGTGGTGGGCCATGAGCTCCAGGGCCTCCTGCACGGCTGCCTTGGGCCCGACGGAGACGACAGGGGAGGACATGATCTCCTTCAGCTTGACCTTCGTCGGATCCTTCTCTTCGCCGAGGATCTTCAGGAGCATGTCCCGCTCCGTGACGATGCCGACGACCTGGCCCTTCTGCGCCACCAGGACGCTCCCCACATCGGGCTCCTTCATGATGTGAGCGGCCTTGTCGGCGGTGTCCTCAGGACCCAGCATGTACAGGCTGCGCCGCATGAACTCCTCCACGGGCGCTTCCAGGTCGATGTGCACCAACCTCTCTTGACGCGAGGCCAACTCCATCCTCTCCTCGACGCCCTTCTCCCGCGGGGCGTCCTTGATGGAAACTACGCAAGGGCTGGTTCCTTTAAGTCTCTGTATGTAGAGTATGAGTCATACGCAGGCGGCCCCTGACTCTCGCGGGGCCGGCGGAGGGCTCGCCGACGAGTGCGCCTCCCGGCAGGCCATTATTGTATTTGGGTCACATACAAAAGGCCGAGTCGCCCTCGCAGGGATGGCTTGCCTGGCGTCCGTACGGAGCTAGGGGGTGCCCAGATGGCAGCTGCCAATCAGAAGCGGTCTCTCGTCCTCGAAGGGAGGGAGGGCATGCGGGTCCTCCTCCTGGGCAACGAAGCGATTGCGCGTGGTGCGTTGGAGGCGGGGGTGGAGGTCGCCACGACCTACCCCGGAACCCCGTCGACAGAGATCGGCGACACGCTCTATCGCCTTGCCGAGCAGGCGAACGTCGCCTTCGAGTACGCGGTGAACGAGAAGGTGGCCCTGGAGGTCGCAGGGGCGGGAGCCGCGGCGGGCCTCCGCGCCCTGACGTCCATGAAGCACGTCGGGCTGAACGTCGCCATCGACCCCCTGATGTGCTTCGCCTACGCAGGGGTCCAGGGGGCCCTGGTCGTCGTTTCCGCCGACGATCCGGGGTGCCACTCCAGCCAGAACGAACAGGACAACCGCCACTACGCCCGGCTGGCGAACCTCCCCATGCTGGAGCCCGCCACGCCACAGGAAGCCCTGGAGATGACGCGGGAGGCCTTTCGCCTGAGCCACGAACTTGAGTCCCCCGTTCTCCTGCGAACGACGACGCGGGTGAGCCACGCGCGCGGTCCGGTGGTCCTGGGCCCTGTGGAGGCGACCCGGAGTTCGCTGCGCGTGCCGTGGGACCGAGACCGCTTCGTGTTGACGCCGGCCAGGGCGCGGCGGGCTCACGCCCTCCAGCTTGGGCGGATGGAGCGGGCGCGGCATCGCTCGGAGGAGAGCCCCTTCAACCGCGTCGAGGAGCTCGGCCCCTCGCCCTCCCTCGGCGTCCTTGCCTCGGGGGCCGCCCGAAACTACGTGCGCGACGTGTGTGCCGGACGCCCCTTCGCCCTTCTCGAGGTGGGATTCACCCATCCGCTGCCTCGGCGGACCATCCGCGAGTTCCTGGAGCGGTTCCCGAAAATCGCCGTGGTCGAGGAGCTCTCCCCTCTCCTGGAGGAGAGTGCAAGGGCCATCGCCCAGGAGGCGGGACTCTCGACGACCATCCTGGGGAAGGCCGAGGGGCTGTTCCCCTCGATGGGGGAGCTGGACCAGGACCTCGTGGAGGAGGGCCTGGCGAGCCTCGGGTGGCTGACCGCGTCCCCCCGGGAGACGAACCCCACCCTCTCCCTCCTCCCCCGGCCACCCATGTTGTGTCCGGGCTGCGGCCACCGCACCACGGCCTTTGCGGCCCTGAAGGCGGCTCGCCGTCGCGACGTGATCTTCGCCAGCGACATCGGATGCTACACCCTGGCCATCGACCGGCCCCTGGAGCTCGGCGACATGAAGCTCTGCATGGGCGCCAGCATCTCGACCGCCGGGGGCATCGCCAAGGCCACCGGCCGGCGAACGGTGGCTCTCATCGGAGACTCCACCTTCTTCCACGCCGGCATCCCCGCCCTCATCAACGCCGTGCACCACGGGCACGACGTGGTGGTCGCCATCCTCGACAACCGCTCCACGGCCATGACAGGGCATCAACCCCATCCGGGCGTCTCCTACGGCACGCATCGCGCCGTCTCGCTGGAGGGCGTGGTGCGAGGATGTGGGGTGGCGTCCATTCGCGTGGTGGACCCCCACGACGTGGAGGAGACCGTCGACGCCTTCCGGGACGCTCTGGGCGAGGAGGGCGTCAGCGTCGTCATCTCCCGGCACCCCTGCCGCCTGCTGGAGAATCGCGAGATCCTGCGGGAGGAGGGCACGCTGCCGTTGTACGTAATCAACGAGGAAGCATGCACCCACTGCGGCTACTGCGTGGACGCCTTCGGGTGCCCCGCCCTCCTCTCCGCGGGGGAGGGCCGCGTGACCATCGACCCGAACATTTGCTCCGGGTGCGGCGTGTGCGCCTCCATCTGTCCGCCGGGCGCCATCGAGGAGGTCCGGAGGGAGGCGGAGTGACGTCCATCAACCTCGTAGTGGCCGGCGTCGGAGGGCAGGGCGTTCTTCTGGTGACCCAGATCCTCGCGGAGGCGGCCATCCATCGGAGCCAGCGGGCCATCGTCAGCGAGCTCCATGGGGTGGCCCAGAGAAGCGGCAGCGTCGTGGCCAACGTCCGGTTTGGGGATGCCAGCAGCCCCCTCATCGGCAGGGGGCAGGCCGACGCCATCCTCTCCCTGGAGCCCATGGAGGCGCTCCGCGTTCTCTCCCGCGCCTCGTCCCGGACCGTTATCGTCACGTCCATGAAGCCCGAGGCCCCCCTGACGGTGATCCTTGGCGAGGAGGAGTACCCTTCCGTGGGCGACATCTTCGCCGACCTCATGTCGGTCACCCGACGGGTCTATGGGGTGGACGCCGAGAGGGTTGCCGCCGATCTCGGGGCCGCCGTTGTGACGAACGTCGTTCTCATGGGGGCTCTCTTGGGTACTGGCGTTCTGCCCCTGGACCTTCCATCGGTCCGGGAACGCCTTGTGGCCCACGTACCGCCTGAGACGCGGGAGGTCAACCTCCAGGCCCTGGACATCGGGCTCCAGCTCGCCGCCGAGGACACGGGAGGCCCTTGATGACGCCACGGGAACCCCAGCGCGGCGGATCGGGGAGGAGTCCCGATGCCCCTAACCTCATCCGCATCTCCGAAGCCACCGAGGCTGATGTGGGGGCCCTGGCCAGCTTCTTGTGGTCCGCCTGGAGGGAGGCAGGACCCAACGCCCCAGGATGGGCGGGGGCGACGGAGGAGATCCTCCGGGCGCAGACCAAGCCGGAGAACCTCCTCCAGCGGCTCGGGGGGCCAGATCGACGGATGTTCATCGCCTGGGAGGGCGAGCGCGTGGTGGCCTTCGCCGCCAACCGTCGCATCGACGCGGCAGAGGTCGAGCTTGCAGGCCTTGTGGTTCTGGAGAGCATGCGCGGTCGGGGAATCGGTTCCCGCCTGGTGGACTCGGCGGTGAGTGCAGCCCGCGAGGATGGCCACAAAAGGATGCGGGTGCTGACCGAGGCGGACAACGGGCAGGCGCTCGCGTTCTACGTGCATAGGGGGTTCGAGCCGGTGGGGACTGCAACAGAGACCGTTGGGGATGTCCAGGTGGACTGCGTGAAGCTCCTGCTCAGCCTGAACGTTGTCTGACGCATCTGAGGGTGTTTCATGGTCCCGATGAGACGCCGTTGAGATCCAGAACGAGCAAGGTGAGGTATGAGGAGGGGCACCTGGTTCGGGGTGGCCGATAACTTCGACGCGACGCCTGGCAGGGAACCCCGCTCCCGACCTTTGGGGTGGTAAATGCCTCGCGCATTTTGTATATATGCAGTATAGTCCAAAGCCTATTCGTCCGCGCCAGGCTCGTTCTCCCTGGCAGGGATGGCGTTGCTTGGGAACGAAGCTGAAGGTCTGGCTTCGGCGCAGAGGAATCCGACGGCCGAGGAGCTGTTCATCCGGCACATCTCTGAGATGCCAGAGGGCCGACTCGTTCTGAACTGTATTCAGTGCGGGATGTGCACCGGAACATGTCCCCATGGATATGCCATGGACTTCGCGCCGAGACGCATGCTTGCTGCACTGCGGCCGGCAGAATCGGTGATGTGCTTCGCAGCTCTGCAATCTGGCTCTGCGTGTCCTGCTACGACTGCAGCCTGAGGTGCCCCAGCAAGATTCCCATCACGGATCGCCTCATTCCCTCCCTTCGGGAGGAGGTCCTGGTCCGAGGGGGCGGGGTTCCCGAGGAGCTTCAGAGGGCCTTCGAGAACTCGGCCCGCTACGGCAACCCCTTTCGGGGAGTCACCTAGGAAGCGGGACGCCTGGACGGCGGACGCGAAGGTGGAGGTGCCGACGAGCGCGGCGCTCATCATGGAGGAGGGGCTGCCCATGGAGGACCTGGAGACGATCACCCACTCCATGAAGGAGGCCTGCGAGAAGGCGGGCGTCCTCCTGGTGACGGGCGACACGAAGGTGGTGGAGCGAGGGAAGGGCGACTCCGCCGCGCTGCACACCCTCGTGGACGGCATCCTCTCCGTCACGAAGGACGTCCACTGCATGCGGGACCCCACGCGGGGGGGCCTAGCCAGCGCCCTCAACGAGCTGGCGACCGCCTCCAGGGTCGGCATGAACCTCCGGGAGGTCAACATCCCCACCTCCGAGGAAGTGGAGGGAGCTTGCGAGATCCTCGGGCTGGATCCCTTGGCCGTCGCCAACGAGGGCAAGCTGGTGGCCATCGTGGCCCCCTCCGGGGCAGACGAGGTCCTCGCAGGAATGAGGAGCCACCCCCTGGGCCGTCGGGCACGGATCATCGGCGAAGTGGTGGAGGAGCATTCCGGGACGGTGGTCATGGAGACCACCGTCGGGGGGGATGCAGATCGTCCAGATGCCCTCGGGGGAACAGCTGCCACGCATCTGCTGAGGTGAGGAGCGTGCATGAGTACGCGCTAGTGGAGGAACTCCTGGAACAGGCGGAGGAGCAGGTCCACGCCAAAGGGGGCAGGGCGGTGAAGGCGGTCAGCCTGAGGGTTGGGGAGGACTCCGGCTATTCGGTGGAGAGCCTCCGCCAAGCCTTTGAGACGCTCAAGGAGGGGACCAGGGCCGCGGAGGCCGAGATGATCATCGCCGAGGGAGAGGGGAATGCCGTCACCCTCGAAAGCATCGTCTTGAGCGTTTGAGTCCCTGCCCACCCCAGGTGCCATTCCGCGGCTACGGAGGCCCCTCAGAGCTCTTGCCCGTCGACCCGAGTCGCGCCTCGTCTGAGGGCATCTGTCGGTGAACGACGATTCGTGCCACCCCCCTCACCATCGAGCGGAGGCGCGTCCAGTTGGAGGGGATGATGGAGAAGTAGAAGTGGCCGAGCACCGTGCTGGAGAGGAGGTAGAAGAACAGGTCGTGCAGCGCGAGGGCGGTCTCCGATCCTCCGAGGGCACCCACCAGCCATGCAAGCCCTCCCGGGTAGTAGAGGGCGAAGCCCGTCACGGCCATGGCCCCGATGAAGAGGGTGTCTCCCCACAGGAGGAGCTTCTGGTAGGCGCAGTACTTCCGCCCGCGGTAGTAGGCGCCTCTTTCAGGCTCGTAGGTGGCATGCTCCGGATACTCCTTGGAGAGCCCGAAGAAGTTCGCCACCAGGCGGAGGAGCACGGAGATGTCGTCCCGGTTGATCCTGACGAGGGTTCGCCACTCCCCCGCCAGCAGGAGGACCAGGAAGTGCAGCGGGATGTTCACCATGACGACAAAGGCGGCGACGATGTGCACGGGCAGGGTCCATGGGCCGAACAGGGGGCGGGAGGCGAGCATGCTCCACCCGGTGGCAACGAAGGTCACCAGTAGGACCAGGTGAACCATGTGGGTGACCCTCACCGGAATCGGGTGCCGCGCAACCTCGACGGTCTCCGTCCCGTCGCCGGACGGATGGTCCTCTGGAGACCAGACCCTCCTCCGGAACACGTGGATGCCGATGAAGATGACCGTCAGGAGGAGGATGCCCCGGCCCAGGAGGATGGCTGTGCCCTTCGTGAACTCCAATCGGATTCCGGAGGGGGCCGTCTGGTTCAGCAGGACCTCCGATCGGGTGACGTTCAGGACGTATCGCATCGTGGTGTAGGCATGGGATCTGCCGATGCCCCATTCGCCGACGGCGAAGTCCGCGCGGACGGTGGTGTTTGCCTCGAACTGGTGATGGATGGGGTTCCCCGTAAGGAGCGGCCGGTGGAACTGGAACACGTAGCTGGACCCATCCCGCTCGAGGGAGTCGAGGGTGACGATGTTCGTGGCGGCGAGGACGGGCTGTCCTTCCGTCCGTTCCACGATGTAGGTGAAGTGGTTGGCCATGGCGCCCTCCGGGCCTTCGCGGGAGACAATCAGCATCTCGTTGCCCGCCGCCATGGGGCGTCCCGCCCCGGAGACGTCGAACTCCACGGCGAAGTACACCTGGTCGGGATCTCCAGGTGTCACAGGATAGTCGAACCACGCAAGGAAGAAGATGTCCGTTTGGTTCCGGGCGAGCTTGAGGTGGATATCGAGGGAGAAGGATCCCTCTGTCGTCTTGACGACGTGTGTCGGACGGGCGTCCCAGTCGATGGCGGCGGGGGCACCGCGACCCGCCTCGATAGCCAGGAGGGTGAGGGAGACGAGGATGAGCAGGGCCAGCATCGGCCCGCGCGGGCTTCGCTGGCTCACGGTGCGCATCTCCTACGTCTCCCCGAGGCTGGTGGGCTCTAGTACTTCATCTTGTAAGCGACGTACGCCATTGAGAGGAGGAAGAGGACGAAGAGAATCTCCGCGGTGTCCGTCAGGTAGCTGATGTCGATGATCTCGGCCAGCTGCCCCAGGGGGTAGAGGAGCACAGTGAACAAGCCGAGGCCGATGAGGCCCTGCTTCAGTCGTACGGGTATCTGGCTCTTCATCATGGCGAAGACGCCGATGAGGAACAGCGTCGTAAAGAGCAGTCCATGGGAGTGTGCAATTGCTATCCGGAAGTGGTAGCTCGTTTGGCTCCGCATCCAGAGGATCATCACATAGCCGACGGATGACCAGATCGCCAGCCAGACCATGGCGATGGCGACGGCGAACCTCTCAAGACGTGTATTCGCAACCCCTTCTGCCACGTTTCTCATCCTGCGTCCTGAGGACGCGTTGGAACAATGGAATAAGCCAATGTTCATACCTTTCATTATTCGAAGGGGTTGTGTACATGCGGAAAGTTTATATGGTAGGGTTGGGCGCATTCGGCTCGGCTGTTTCCCGGGAGAGGACCCGATGCGGGGCGATCGCGAGAACTCTCCTAGGAGAGGATGGCGGCCCTGCGATCTGCGGTCTCCATCAGAATCTCACGGATGAGGGTGCAGGCGTCGACGACCTTTCGGTTGGCCAGGGAGTAGATGACGTTGTTCCCCTTTCGGGCGGATTGAACGACGCCTCGGTCTCGCAGGACGGCAAGGTGCTGGGAGAGGTTGGCCTGGCGCACCCCGACCTCGTCGGCAATCTCCTTGACCGTGAGGCTGCGTGTCTTCAGAAGGTCGATGACCTCGAGCCAAATGGGGTGCGCCATGGACTTACAGAACTCCACCTGGATGCGATAACGTTCCTTGTCCGCGTTCATAGGCGTGCCTTCGGGACCAGGTACCAGTACAGCTTGTTCACCAAGACCTTCCCCAGCCACCATCGACGGCTGAGGGGGGGCGGATCCGGAGGATGGTCGTAGTCGAAGCTCATGCCGATGCCTTTGCGGAAACCGGCGTCGCAGAAGCAGACGACCTTGCCGTTGTACCGCTGGCGGGGTTCCCTCCCGTGGATGAGGTCCGCCAGGTTCTTCCCCAAGCCTTCGGCCTCGTAGTGGGCGGCGGCCCCCGCCTTGCTGATGGGGATGTCCGTGGCGTCTCCGATGGCCCAGATGGATCCCTCGTGCCCCCGGACCTCCAGCGTGTGCTTGTCCGTCGGAATCCAGCCGCCCGCGTCGGTGAGCCCGCTCTCCCGGAGGAAGGCCGCCCCGTGGTGGGGCGGGATGAGGATGAGGAGGTCGAAGGGCACCGACTCCCCCTCCAGGCTGTGGACCACCTTCTCCTCGGGGTCCACGCGCTCCACGTTGAAGAACGTCCGGTACTGGATGCCCTTCTGCTCGAAGACTTCGGTCACCAGAGGGCTGACGGTCTCTAGAGGAAACGCCCGGCCCAGGGGCGAGAGGTACTCGATGTCCACCTGGTCGCGGATGCCCCGTCGGGCGAAGTAGTAGTCCAGCTGGCAGGCCGCCTCTGCGGGGGCGGGGGGACACTTGTACGGGTATCCGCCGATGGCGACGACGACCCGGCCGCCCGGGAAGGACGCCAACGCCTCCCGCAGGCGGAGGGCCTCCTCCATGCCGTAGAAGTGGTACCCCGCCTCGTGCCCTGGGATTTCCTCCGGGGCGAGCTCGGCGCCGGTGGCGATGACAAGGTAGTCATAGGGGAGACGCTGCCCACTCTTCAGGTGGACTCGCTTCTCCTCGGGGTCGATGAGGACCGCCTCGTCGATGAGGAGCTTCACCCGCCGCCGCAGCAGCTTCCGCTCATCCTTGACCAGCTTCTTGGGCTTCTGGTTGTCGAAGGCCAGGTAGACGAAGCCGGGCTGGTAGACGTGCTTCCCCGTCTTGTCCACCACTGTGATGTCGGCGTCCCTCGCCTTCTTGGCGAGGACGTTGGCCACGACGGTGCCGCCGACGCCACCGCCAAGGATGACGACGCGCTTCATCCCCGCTCACCGCTGCTTCCGGATCACGAACTCCGCGTAGTCCTCGTGCTCCTTCACGGCCAGGAGTTCGTGCCCCGCCTTCTTCACCCAGAAGGGGATGTCCGTCTTGGACCCGGAGTCGCCGGAGTAGACCGCGATGACGTCGCCCACCTTCTGCTCTCGGATGGCCCCCACGAGGGCCATCAGAGGGCCCGGGCAGACGCTGCCCCGCGCATCCACCACGCGATCGGTCTGGACTTCCTGCTCCACGTCGTTCACCTGCCGCCTGTGTGCCGCCCCCTCACAGGAAGAGGGTGATGCTGGCGTCCTTCGCCTTCTCCAGGAACTCCGCGACGCCCATGGTGTCGTCCACCAGGTCGACGAAGTCATCCTTGGTCTGGCCCAGGAGGTCCATCGTGTGCGTGCAAGCGTGAATCTTGACGTTCCCCATCTCCTTCACCTGCTTCAGGCTGTCGAAGAGGCTGGGCACGTTCTTCTCCTGCATCACCTGCTGGAACAGGGGCGCCATCTCCGCGTAGTCGCCGCTGAACTTCGGGGGCGCATCCTGGGCCTGCTTGGAAAAGGCCTGGAGGCCCCAGAAGGTCAGGTAGATGTCGACGTCCATTCCCATGGCCACGGCACCGCCGGCCATGATGCCCGCGGGCATCATCCGATCCGTGGTGCCGGAGAACATCACCATTGCGAGCTTTCCGCCGTTCTGCATGGGTATCTCCATGCAAGCGAGCATTCGAATTTTCTAATTATCTTGCGCCATGTAATATAGAGAGAGTATATACAGGCCCTGGATTGCCCCCGCGCGGGGTTCAAATAGGTCTGCCCTCTAGCGTGTTCCGAAGGAGGTGAGACACCATGGGATTCAAAGTCGCGTGTGACTGCGGGTCGCACTACTCCACGCCGCACGGGGAGGAGGACGCCACGAAGTTCGTGCAGTGGCATGTTCTGCAGATCCATCCGGACATGTACCCCGATGGCATCTCCGCGGAGGACGCCCGCCAGATGGTCCAGCCGGAGTAGGGCGGCTACGGCCCCACGCCCTGCAGCCGCCCCTGGACTGCTTCGCCCTGCAGCTCCCTCAGGGCGTCTCGGGCGATCCAACGCGCGGGGGGCGTGTCTTTCTTCAGGATGCGCTTCGCCTCCTGTATGGCCTCGGCGTTCAGCCGGAGGCTTCGCTTTCCGATCTGACGCAGGGCCCAGCTCACCGCTTTCTTGACGTAGTTGCGGGGGTCGTCGGCCTCCCGTTCGATGAGTGGGAGGAGTCCCAGGAAGGCCTCATTCGTCGCCGCCTTGTCGTGAACGGCCAGGCAGGCCATGAGGGCGAACCCCGCCCGCTTAACGAACTCCTCGTCCCGTCCGCTCCATTCGACCGCCTTTTGCCACGCGTGGTCCGTCCGGTCGAAGAGGTTGCTGCAGCACTGGTCGCAGACGTCCCAGGAGTCGAGGTCGCCCGCCCAGCGCTCCATTTGGTCGTTCGTCACCTGCTTCGGGTCGTCTACCATGCTCGCGAGGATGCGGGCCTCGTGCACCCCCGTATTCCACAGCTCCTCCGCCAGCCGGTGGTCGGTCCCGATCTCCCTCGCCAGACGTCGCAACTCCGGGATCCTCACGCCGTAGGCCCGGTCCGTGGCGATGCCAAAGCGCGCCATCCCCTCGAGAGACTTGGGATTGGCGGCCGCTCTCAACTCTCCCATGGCTTTCTGAAGCCGCACCCGAACTCCCCCACGTCAGCCCAACCGGTCCGCGGACTTCAGGACGCGCAGCGCGTTCAAGGTGATCATCTCATTGGGTCCTCTGCGCCCCCAATCGATAACCTCGACGCCGCTCCCCTTGCTGCCTGGACGCTTCCACCAGCAGCCCTCCGGTCGCCATCGACCGTCCGGGAGCCTCTTCGACTCCAGAATGTCCAAGGCTCCTTGAGCTCGGGGATCCCCAAGCTTGCCCAGCATGCCCATGACCCGCAGGCCTTGAAGGATATCGTAGTGCCAATAGGGTGGGTAGCGCAGCTTCATCCAATCAGGGTGGATCACGTCTCCCGCGGTCTCCGAGCGGAAGAGTCGATGCCTCAGGAACAGCTCAGAGGCTGCCTCTGCCGCCTCTAAGCTTCCAGCATCCCCCGTCGCTCGGTGATACTCCCACAGCCCCCAGGCCGGAATCAAGCTCTCGTGGAAGGAGGAGTGGCTGGCCTCCTCTGCCTTGTCGCAGTTCCAGCCCCCGTCGGGCCACTGCCACCCCTGGAGGTCGGAGGCGAGGCCCTGGACCCGCGGATCGTCCGCCAGGCCGAGTCGGCTTGCCACGCCCAGCGCATTCCCCTCCTGCGAGGCGCACCTCCGCGTGAGGCCGCGTACCTTCTTGATTCCCTTCCGGTGGGAGCTTCCGGTGAGCCACCGCAGGACATCCTCCACGGCGGCCACGGCCTTCGGATGTCCCGACGGAACGCCCATCTCCACCAAGGAAACCAGGCGCCAGTGGGATCCGATCCACTTCTTGTACGGATGGACGCCAAACCCGCCGTCGCGGCTCTGCCCGCCAAGGAGCCCTCGGACGATGCTTCCCTCTGTGATCCGATCGCGTTCCCTCTGCGCCCGCGCTGCGTAAGGGTCCAGGTCCATCACATCCGTCAACGTGTGGTAGCGGATGGCCGGCTCTTGGGACCTGAGGAGCCACTCGATGGCCTCCTCGTCCGCCTCCGGAGACGCACTCATGGGAAACGTCCCGCCAACCCGTCTCCCGGAATAACGCTTTTGGCCTCCTGGGGAGGGGTTCTGGGAAACCGCCGCAGCCTGCGCCAACCCACGTCCTCCCAGGCGGCCGGAAAAGGTTAAGTAGGTCAGGTGGATGCTCTCGCAACGTCCCGTACGGGACGGATGGGGTGCAATTTGGATGGGACCTCTCAGAGTGCGGAAGAGAGCGACACGGTTGCTCGTTGTCTGGACTTTTCTCCTCCTCTTGGGCGCAGCCTTTGTCCTGGTGAGCGGGCCTGCCGCGGCCCAGAGCGACGGGTTCTTCGACGCCCCTCACTCGGACTTCGGCTTTGATGGAGACGGCAACAACCGATTCGAGTACCTGCAGGTCGACGCCCGGGTCAACGTCACGGAAACGGGCAACTTCACCGTCGAGGGCACACTGAACAACCTCACGGGCACGTTCATCAACGTGACCACCACGCCGCTGACGGCCGGCACCACGGACATCCACGTCGTGGGCCTGGTGTTCAACGCCTCACCCATCTTCGAGGCGGGCTTTGACGGTCCCTACAACGTTACCCTGAAGCTGTACAACGACACTATGGCGTTGCGGCACACCGCGACCTACCTCACCGGACCCTACAACTACCTGGACTTCGCCCCCCAGATCGCCTTCACGCCCCCCCACACGGACTGGGGCGTGGATACGGACGCTAACTCAGACTACAATTTCATCCAGCTGAACACCTCCCTCAACACGTCGGAGCCCGGGTTCTACACCATCTTCGGCATCCTCTTCGCCACGATGGAACCGATTGCGATGAAGATCCGCGTGTTCAACCTGACGGCGGGGGACCACGTGGTTCAGTTGAACTTCAGCGGGATTGGAGCCTTCATCAGCGGTGAGGACGGCCCCTACTCCGTGCAACTCCTTGGCGCCGGCCTCCTGTTCGGGGAGGAACCCGACTTCATGGACACGGATCTCCACAACACAAGCGCGTACTTCTTCACCGATTTCGAGTCGGGCACCAAGCGAAGCCTCACCGTGAACGTGACCAACGCCACAACCTCCCAACCCGTGGTGGACGAGTCGGTTTGGCTTGGCAACGGCACCCACCGATGGTCCGTCCAGACCCAGACGGACGAGAACGGCACCGCCACCTTCACCGCCTTCGAAGGCGACTTCGTCCTGATGGCCGGCGCCGAGGGTCTGCAGGACGTGACGATGCCGCTGACCATCACGGGGGACACGGAGGTGGAGGTCGACCTGGAGGCGCCACCCCAGTCGCAGAACGCCATCGACCTGGTGCTGACCGCATGGAACAGCGTGGACCTGGACTTCCAAGGGATGATGGCGGAGGACAATCAGAGCCAGCGGTTCATGGTCGACCAGTTCGTCGGCGACGGGGATTTGAGCGTGGACCAACAGGAGGCCGACTTCTGGCTTGAGCTCTTCAGCATGTTCATCCCGTCGTTCAACGACACGACGGGGCAGTTCGAGGTAGACGACATCCCCTTCGAGCTCGTTGAGGCGACCTGGAGCCTGGACTTCCA
>CAYGBN010000018.1:0-8347 GCA_964348155.1 uncultured Methanomassiliicoccales archaeon | reverse complement strand
CTGGGCGACGTCACCTCGACGGAGCCCATCCTCATGCGGCAGATGGGCACGTTCACGTCCCAGGGGGTCATCCCCGTCCAGGACCCGCACAAGATTACGCTCAACACCACCTACGAAACGGAGACCGAAGCCGAGGTGGCCACCATCACGTTCCCCACGGGCTGGGTCCTCCTCGACTATCAGGCGCCCGCCAACGTCACGGTGAGCGGCGTCGACAGCAGCGTGGCAACTGTTGATCCCTTGCCGCGACCCATGGGCGCCCCTGAGGCGGTGGACGTGATCCTCAACGTCACCCTGGACACCACCCCGCCCAACATCACGAGCGCCGTGGCGGCCCCAGACCCTGCCGAGGCCAGCGAGAACGTGGACATCACCGCGGACATCACGGAGAACTCCGGCATCGCCTCGGTGAAGGTGAACATCACCGGCCCCGGGGGAGCGGCCGTGGGCAACTTCACGATGTCACCGGTGGATGCGGACACCTACTCCTATGTGGCCGCGTATGGCACCCTTGGCGTGTTCAACTTCACCGTCTGGGTGACGGACGACGCGGGTTTGGTGGCCTCGGCCTCTGGCAACTTCACCGTCCAGGACACCACGTTGCCGGTCCTGGGGGTCCCGTCTGCCTCGCCCAGTCCGGCGGAGGCGGGGTTCGACGTGGACTTCGCCGTCCAGGTCTCCGACAACCACCAGGTCGACCAGGTCAGCATCGTCATCGAGGACCCCGACGGGAGCGAGCTTGGCAACTTCAGCATGTCTCTATCCGGGGGCGATTACACCTACACCTCCAGCTTCGCCGACCTGGGCGTGTACAATTACACGATGTGGGCCACGGACCCCTCGGGGAACATCGCGTCCGCGGAGGGGACCTTCACCGTTCAGGACACCACGCCGCCGACCCTGGGCACGCCCTCGGTCGACCCGTCAACGCAGGAGGTCGGGCTGGAGGTGGACTTCTCCGCGGTGGTCACGGACAACCACGTCTTGGAGAGCGTCACGATTGCCATCCTCGATCCCGACGGCGGCCTCGTAGGCAACTTCACCATGACCTTGGTCGGTGGCTCCTACACCTACTCCGCGAGCTTCGGGGAGTTGGGGACCTACTCCTACACCATCTGGGCCTCCGACGTGTCGGGCAACTCCCGTTCGTCGACGGGCGAGTTCACCGTCGAGGACACGGTCGACCCGGTGGCCGACGCCACAGGGCCCACCACGGGAACCGTCGGCGAGGACGTCAGCCTGGACGGCTCGGGTTCGACGGATAACCATCGGATCGCCAACTACAGCTGGGACTTCGGCGACGGAGGCGTGGGCTATGGTGCGACCGCAACCCACGCGTACGATGCGCCCGGCGAGTACACCGTGACCCTCACCGTACGAGACGAGGCCGGGAACGAGGCCAGCGACTCCTTCACGATAAACGTCGAGGCCGCTCCCCTCCTCCCCATCTCCGACATTCTCCTCTACATCATCATTGGGGTGGTGGGCGTCGGCGGGGCCGTCACCATAGCCGTCATCCTCCTCCGGCGGGGCAAGTGAGGCCCGCCTCGCCAGGGGCAGCCATGGAGGGCCGGAGGGAGGACACGGCGAGGCGGACGTGAGCTTCAGCCTGACACAGCGGACACGAATACCGGAGGCGGGGCCGCGCCCTCCGAATCCCTGAGGACAGCGAGGAATCGGAAGGGCGTTGTCCAGACGACCCGCACGAGCCCTCTCAGGGCGAGGTCCTGTACGGCCCGCTCGGCGTCCGAGGGGGGATGGCCCCGGGCCGCGGCCAGGACCTCCTCCTTCGTCAGGATGCCGCTCGACACCTCCTCAAACGCCTCCAGGATCGTCGCGGGGAGGGGGTCGTCCGGGGCGAGACCGGGCCTCTCGCTGAGATCAACGACCCGGAGCTTGGGGGTGGGCCTTCCATCCGGGGGGCCAATCCTCTCAGGAATGGTCATTCCGTTCATGATGCATAGGAGGGTGGGGGCCCCTCTTTAGGCCTGCAGAAAGACTCTTCCTGAACTCCAGGGGCCTTGCGGGGGAAACGTGCGTACAACGCTTAAGTAGAACTCCCCTCTACTCGATCCCCATGGGCGGCTACGATGAGGTCCTGGCGACCGTGTCCGAGACCGTGAGAGGCCTGGAAGGTCGCCCCAACGTCCAGGAGACCGATCCCTCCAAGGTTCGAGAGCGGGCCCAGCGGTTCGCCCGACGAACGGAGTTCGGCAATTACGCCTACGCCTCCGTGGTGAAGAACCGAAGCGCCAACCTGACGGTCTACGTGGGGAGCCGGAGCGTCCTCCAGGAGTCCCTCAACCCCCGACAGCAGGAGATCCTGGAGGCGGTGCCGGAGACGGTCCGCGTGGTGGGGGAGTACGTGAAGCGGGCCCCCCTCGTCCGGTCCGTCCGTCAGATGGGGGCGAACGAGGAGTTCTCCCCCCTGTGCGTCCTGTACGTCTCCACGCAGCGGCCCGAGGTCATCCGGCTCGCACACTTCTTCAACCTGGCCCTCCCGGACCCGGGCCCCCCCGAGATGGAGCCACGGTTCTGGCTCGTCGACCTCCCGGAGTGGCAGGAGAAGGACCGCCAGATCTTGGTGTTTCCCGAGATGGGCGTGACCTACGTGCTGGGGTCGGACTACTACGGCGAGGTGAAGAAGGGCTTCCTCCGCATGGGCATGTGGCACGCGAAGCAGCGGGGCATGTTGGGCGTCCACGCGGGCGCGAAGATCGTCCGTGCCCGGGGCCCCGACGGGCGGGTGCGCCGGCAGAGCATGTACATCTTTGGGCTGACGGCCACGGGGAAGACGACCCACACCGCCCACACCCACGACCTGGACGGGGAGGGGGAGGGGATCGAGATCGCCCAGGACGACGTCGTCTTCATCCGGGAGGACTGGTCCGCCCTGGGAACGGAGCGGGGCTTTTTCCTAAAGACGGAGGGCGTGGACCCCACCACCCAACCCCTCATCCACCGGGCCGTGACCCAGGAGGATGCCGTCTTCGAGAACGTCATGGTGGACCACGAGCGGAAGGTGGAATTCGACGACCTCACCCTCACGGGCAACGGCCGCGGCATCATGCAGCGCACGGCCCTTGGCGATTTCATGGGACCCATGAACATCCCCTCGGCCCATGAGCTGGACGGGACCATCGTCGCCTTCATTACCCGCCGCAACACGATCATGCCCATGGCGGCGAAGCTGACGCCAGAGCAGGCGGCCGCCGCCTTCATGCTCGGGGAGTCCGTGGAGTCTACCGGCGGGGACCCTCGTCGGGCGGGGATGTCCGTGCGGGAGGTGGGGACGAACCCCTTCATCATCGGCGACAAGGCGGAGGAGGGGAACCGCTTCTACGCCTATCTGCGGGAGGGCGGGGAGCGGGTGCAGGGCTACCTGCTGAACACGGGGGGCGTCGGGGAGATCGCCCGGGTGGAGGACGGGAAGCGGGTCGTCGAACGGAAGGTGGAGCGGATCCCGATCCCGGAGATGGCCTCCATCATCCGCGGCGTCGCCCGTGACACTATTCAGTGGGACCAGGACCGTTTCTGGAAAGTGCTCACCCCGCAAAAGGTGCCGGGGATGGACATCGGGAAGTACGACCCGGAAAACTACTATCCCGAAAGGGAGATTCAGGCCATGGTGGACGCCCTGCGCAAGGAGAGGCGGGCCTACCTCGGCTCCTTCCAGGGGTTGGACCCCACCATCGTGAAGAAAGGGATCTTCTAGCGCCCGCGCCTTTGCGCACCCGGCCGCCAGATGGCCTCCAGGTGGTCCATGGAGGTCTCCCACTCGTCCAGAAAGCCCTCCACGCCTTGGATGGCTTCGCGGCCCTGCGGGGTGATGGCGTAGGGTTTCTTCGCTCGCTCGCCCTCCTCCAAGACCTCCACGTACCCCTCCTCCTCGAGGGACAGGAGGGCGGGATACATGGCCCCCGGCCCGGGGCGCCACATCTCCCCCGTCCGGCGAGCGATCTCCTCCATGAGCTCGAAGCCGTGCATGGACCGCTCGCCCAGGAGGGACAGGATGACGGGCTTCAGCAACCCCCGGGGAATGAGGCTGATGCGAAAGGGCCCGCACACGCACCAGCGAGAGGCGGCCATCTACTGGGCCTGCTCCCGCAGCTTCTGGATGCGCCGCTCCAGGTCCCGGATCTCGAGTTCGAGGCGCTCCTTGTAGTCCTCTAGCTCGTCCACCGCCTCCTCCGGCGTGCCGGGTCCCCACGAGGGCCCATACGCCGGAACGCAGACGCAGCCGCCCGGCAGGCAGACGCACGCACCATTTCCTCCCGACCAGCCGTATCTCGTCGTGGCAATCACCTATCGATAGATATATCGGTATCGATATATAGTCCTTCGCACGGCCCCAGGGGAGGGGGAAGGCGTGCGGCTACTCCAGGGCCTTCTCAATCCACTCGAGGGAGAGCCGCTCCTCCTCCTTCGCCGCCCTCAGGTAGCGGCCGTAGGCGGTTCGGCGCTTCTCGTCTGCCAGGTCGGCGGCGGCTTGGGAGGCGGCCTCTTCCGGCAGGTCCCTTGGGAAGTACAGGACCCGGCGGGCGTCCGCCAGATTGGACACCTGGTGGCGGTAGTGCTCCGCCGCCCGCAGGAGGCCCGTGCGCCACTCCTTCTGCATGGCGGCGAGGATCTGCAGGTACTCCCCCGCGGTACGACGGGCGTCCAGGAAGGCGTTGAGGTTCAGGGCCATGTTAAAGGCCTTCCCCTCCATGTCCCCCTCCACCTCGCTGAGGGCCCTCACCCAGCGGTCGTAGGCCTCAAGGCCGAAGTGGAGTCCCCTCTTGGCGGCACCCTTCGCCAGGCTGCCCTCGCCCCGGGAGAAGCGAAGAGACCGTTCCAGACTCGCGTGGACGTCCTGCTCCTTTGACGCCCCCGAGCGAAGCAGGACCAGGGGGAAGCGGCCGTAGCCTCCGTAGTGCCACCCCATCCAGGGCTGGAAGGGCACCTTCCCCTCCTCCTTCTGGAAATAGCTGCGCACGTGCAGGGTCCGGGGGTCCGATCCGTATCCGTAGACTACGCAGAATTCAGGAGCGCCCGCCAGGCCGCAGCTGAGGACGGGCAGCCCGTCATCCAGGCTGCGCTGGATGGCTTCCCAGACGGCCTCGGTCGACTCGTTCAGGCGGTTCTCGGCCCCCAGGCCGAGGGTCGCGGCCCCCGTCAGCACGACGTCCTCGGGGGCGGCGTAGGTCATCTCCAAGCTCCAGTCGTCCGACCAGCACCCGCGGAAGGCCGCTCCGCTGATGCCCATGAGCCACGGGTAGGTGATGTCCTTGCCCAGGAACTCGGCGACGGCCCGTAGGGCTCCCATGGGCGTGAACCGCTCCCCAGACGCGTAGGAGATGGCCGGTACCCCTGACAGGACCGTGCCGCCCATTGACGGAGGGAGGGGGCTGGGGTACATCAACCTACGCGCATCCCGCGACCCTCCCTCGGAAACGTCATCTACCGGACGCTCCATCGGCCGCCGTGGCGCGTCTCCGCATGGAACCGGAGAACCGTCTTCTCGTTCTCGCTCTCCTGGCGACCCTCCTCTTCCTCCAGGCCCTCCGGGCCTTCATCGCGAGCATCTACTACCAGAACCTCGTGACCCTCGCCTTCAATGCCTCCGCCGCCTACACGCTGCTCCTGTTCGCCCCTGCCGCCTACCTCCTTGTGCGGGCCGGCCGGACGCGCCGCCTCCTCGCGGCCACCGCCCTCCTCCTCGCCGTGGCCCGCGTGGCCATGAACCCGGCGTGGGGCTCCTCGTGGTACCTCCCCCTCTCCGGCCTCGCCGTCGCCGCCTTCCTACTCCTCCTGCCGGCCCTGGTCCGCGTTGCCCAGGGCCTGACCGGCGACGCGTGGTTTCGCATCGGGGTGGGAATGGCGCTCGCACTGGCCTCCGACACCGTTCTGTTCCTGCTGAGCGACACCCGTGACCTCTTTGTGGAGCCGCTGGGGCTCGCGGCGGTGCTGCCGCTGGGGGTCCTCGTCTCCATCCTGGGATGGGGCCCGTGGCCCACGGGCGACGCCCGCCCCGGTAGGGTGCAGGTTTCCCGGGCCCGGGGCGCGGCGGCCGGCCTCTCCCTCGGCGCCTGGCTCTTCCTGGAGTACGCACTTCTCACGGCGCCCGCCTCCCTGGCCCGCTGGACGGCCCTGCCCCTCCCGCCCCTCGCCCTGGCCTCCGTGGGCGGCGTGGCTGTGGCACTGGCGTCCACCCTGGGCCCCTTCCGCCCTCCGTGGGGGCCCCGATCCACTTCGCTCCTGGGAGGGGTCGCCGTGGTGGCCTTCCTGGACTACGCTCTCCTGCAGTCCCCCGTCCTCCCCGCCCTGCTCCTGGTGGCCCAGACCACCCTGGTCATCCTGCTGCTGGGCCTCCTCCCAGCCCTCCCGAGGGACGCGCTCTCCCGCCTGGCGCCCCCCTTCCTGCTGGCCTCCTTCGCCCTGCTCCTCCTCCTTTTCGCCGCGGTCCTCGCGCTGACCTATGGCTACGTCCCCCTGCGTCCGCTGTGGGAGGGGGCGGAGCGGGTCCTCCTCCCGGCGGCCGCCGTGGTGGCCGTGGCGGGGACCGCCTTCGCCTCCGGGGGATTTCGACGGCCCCGCGCCCTGCCCCGGACGCCCGCCCCCGTGGCCGCCGTCCTGGCGACGCTCTTGGTTCTGCTGGCCGTGGCCCTGGTACCCGCGACCCCCGCCCCAGCCCCGCCCGGGGCTACGCTGCGAATCCTCACGTACAACGTCCACCAGGGGTTCAGCAACCGCGGCGCGGTGGATCCGGAGGCCTACGCCGAGGTGCTTCGCGCGGCGGACGCGGATCTCGTGGCGCTTCAGGAGAGCGACACGGCCCGCCTCACCAGCGGCAACCTCGACCTGGTCCGCTACCTGGCGGATCGTCTGGGCTACCACGCCGCCTACGGCCCGCCCACCCGGGCACAGAGCTTCGGGATCGCCCTCCTGTCGCGTTATCCCCTGCTGCAGGCCTCCCACGCCTTCCTGACGAGCTCCATCGACCGGCGGGCCCTCCTCATGGCGCAGGTGGAGGTCGACGGGCAGCCGGTCTGGGTCTTCGTCACCCACTTCGCCCTCGGCGTGGAGGATCGGGAGGCGGAGGCGATGGAGGTGCTCGCCCTGACGGCCCCGGTGGGCGGCCTCCGCATCCTGGCGGGGGACCTCAACTCCTGCCCTGGGGGGCTCTGCCCTGGCTTCCCCGGTCGCCCCGACGACGTGTACGCCCGGGTGACAGCGTCCTTCCGCGACGCCTGGACGGAGGCCGGCTTTGCCGCGGACGACCCCCGGGGCCACACGTACCACACGTCCGATCCCTCGGAGCGCATCGACTACATCTTCGCGTCCGGAGGCCTCACCGTCCTGGGGGCCGAGGTCCTGCGCACCGAGGCCGCCCTGGCCGCCTCCGACCACCTCCCCGTCCTCGTCACCCTCCGGCTCCCCTAGGTTCGACCCCTCCAACGGGTCAGCAGGGCGATCCAGAGGATCTGGAAGAGGATCATCATGGTGGGGGCGAGGACGGCGGTGGGCGCCAGGAGGGCCAGGGCCAGGGTGGCCGCCAGGCCGGAGTTCTTGTAGCCGGAAAATAGGAGCAGGGAGACGCGCTGGGGCGTCGGCAGTCGAACCAGGAGGCCCCACGTCACCGCCGCCGCGGCGGCGACGACCCCGCCGGAGGCCGCCAACGCCACCAACGCCAGGAGGGGATCTGCACGGACCACGGCGTGGTGCGCCGCTCCAATGAAGAAGGTGAGAACGGCAAACGTAAGGTTCCGCAGGACCTCCAGATGGTCGGATGACAGGGGGGAGGCCGCCACGCCCCGGGAGAGGAGGAGGGGCACGAGGATGAGGACGAGGATGGCCAGCACCAGGTCCCACGGACGCACGGCGACGTCCAGCAGGAGAAGGGCCAGGAGGGGCGTCAGGCCGAGGGAGAGGACGTAGAGGAGGGCCGTGGCGGTGACGGAGAGCTTCACGTCTCCCCGGAGGATGGCGGTGAAGGGGACCACGGAGATGGCGGGGGGCACGGCTGCCATGATGACCCAGCCGTCCCAGAGGGCCCGGGGTGTGGCCACCGCCGCGAGGAGGAGGAGAACGGGATGAAGGACGAAGCTCAAGAGGACGGCCAAGGGCAGGAGGCGGAGGACCCCTCGGAGGCCCGCGAACCGCACCTCCACGAGGGACAGGGTCATCAGCACGGCCAAAGCGCCCATGGCCGCGGTGGACATCCCGGGAAACGGGGGCCCCACGGCCAACCCCACCCCCAGGCCGAGGAGCAAGAGGGCGGAGGGCATGCGGAGCAGGCGGGCGGGGCGCAGGGGGACCATCCCATTCTCCCGACGGCGACGCGCCTGGCTATTTATAAATAGAG